>DATEDZ010000013.1:0-25118 GCA_035281385.1 Polyangiaceae bacterium | reverse complement strand
GGGTTTGTTTCGCCACGTGACCGAGATCGCCAAGGCGGTTTCGGGGCCGGTCGTGGTCTACAACGTGCCGGGCCGCAGCATCGTCGAGCTGCAGGTCGATACATTGCTGCGCATTTTGGACGCCTGCCCGAACGTGGTGGGCATCAAGGACGCCTCGGGCAACGTGCTGTTTTGCCAGGAATTGATGGGCAAAGCGCAGGGCCGCATCGTGGACCTGTCGGGCGACGATCCGCTCACCTTGCCGATGATGGCCGTCGGCGCACGCGGCGTGATCAGCGTGACCAGCAACCTCTACCCGCGGCAGGTGGGTGAGGTGGTGGCCGACGCGCTCGCCGGTAAATGGGCGGAGGCGGAGCGCAAGAACGTCAGGCTTTATCCGCTGCATCGTGCGCTGTTCAGCGAGCCGAGCCCGGCGCCCATCAAGGCTGCGCTCGCGCTTCAGGGGATGATGAACGGCAGCGTGCGCTTGCCGCTCGTGGAAGCGACGCCGGCCTGTCGAGAGTCGCTGGCAGCGCTGATCAAGAACTACGAGGCCAAGTGAAGCTTGCCATCTTCGGTGCCACCGGTCGCATGGGCCTGGCCATCGCACGGCTCGCGCGCGCCGCGGGTGACGTGCAGATCGTCGGTGGTGTGTGCGCGGATCAGGATCCGGCGCTGGGCCGCGATATCGGTGAGCTGGCGGGCCTGGGCTCGCTGGGCGTGGTGACCACCGCCGATACGGCTTCGGGTCTACTGGGCGCGGACGTGGTGATCGACTTTTCGGTGGCTTCCGCCGTGACGGGTCTTTTGGCCCTGGCCGCGCGCCAGAAAGTAGCGGTCGTGAGCGGCACCACCAATCTCGACGACGCGGCCAAGAAGGCCCTGGACAAGGCCGCGCAGAGCGTTCCCGTGCTCTGGTCGCCCAACATGAGCGTGGGCGTGCAGGTGCTGTCCGAGCTGGTCGAGCAGGCAGTGCGGCGCTTGGGTCCCGGCTTCGACGTCGAGATCACCGAGATCCACCACAAAAAGAAGGTCGACGCGCCGTCGGGCACTGCCAAGCGTCTGGCCGACGCCGCGCGCGCGGCTCGCCCCGAGTTGCGCGAGGTGCACGGTCGCAGCGGTGACGTGGGCGCGCGCAAGGACGACGAGATGGCGGTCTACGGTCTGCGCGGTGGCGACGTGATCGGCGATCATACGGTGTACCTGTTCGGTCAGGGTGAGCGTCTCGAGCTCGTTCACCGCGCCTCGAGCCGTGACTTGTTCGCGCATGGGGCGCTATTGGCCGCTCGCTTCTTGGTGGGCAAGTCGCCCCAGCGCTACACGATTGCGGACGTGCTCGGGTGAACGCGCCGGCGGGGTGGCTCGGACGCCTCGAGCTAGAATTCGAGAGCGTGGCGCGAGGTACGCAGCTCTCGCGCTCCGAGCACGAGGGGCCACTGCGGATCCAGCGCGTGCTGGAGCCGGAAGGCCCGGAGTGTCCGCACGTCTATTTGCTGCACCCGCCCGGCGGCGTGGTCGGCGGTGATCGCCTCGAGACGCGCGTGTCGCTCCGCTGTGGGGCGCGCGTGCTGCTCACCACGCCGGCCGCTCAGAAGCTCTATCGCTCCGCGGGCCAGAGCGCGGAGATCAGTAGCGTGCTGAGCTTGGCTGAAGGGGCGAGCTTGGAGTTTCTCCCGAGTGAGACGCTGGCTTTTCCGGCAGCGCAGGCGCGCTCGGCCACGCGGGTCGAGCTCGCGCCCGGCGCCGCCTTCATCGGCTGGGACATCGCTTGCTATGGCATGCCAGCGCGCGGCGAGGTTTTCGACCGCGGGCACGTGCTGTCGCGCTTCGAGCTCTACCGAAGCTCGGCGCCGCTCGCGATCGAGGCCTTCGAGCTGGGCGGAGCTTCGGACGTGCGCGAGGGCGCGTTCGGTCTGCGCGGCCAGCCGGTCGTGGGAAACCTGTACGCCGTCCCGCGCGGCAGCGTGATCGAGGACTCGCTCGTCGATCAGGTGCGTGAGACCCTCGACGTTCGACCGACCGAGTTGTGTAGCGTCAGCTCGCTGGGGGAGCTGCTCGTGGTGCGGGCGCTCGGCCGTAGCGTCGAAAGCGTGCGCGCCCGGCTGGTCGAGGCCTGGCAAGTGCTGCGTCCGGCGCTGCTCTCGCGCCCCGCGGTGCTGCCGCGCGTCTGGGCCACGTGAGCCGCTTCACTGGAGTGACCGTCAGGTTGCCGGAGGGTTTCGCAGGCTGCGAATTTCGGCTGTGCGCATGGGATGGGGAAGTTACGTGTGTGACCGGAGGTTTTCCGTTTGCCGGAGGCTCGCTGCGCGCTTATCCGGGATCCCAATGGACCTCTTGCCGCGTGAGAAGGACAAACTGCTGCTATTTACGGCAGCGCTCCTGGCTGAGCGGCGCAAGGCGCGCGGGCTGAAGCTGAACTACCCCGAAGCGGTGGCGTACATCAGCGCGGCCATCCTGGAAGGCGCGCGCGATGGCAAGATGGTCGCCGAGCTGATGGCATACGGCACACAGCTCTTGCGCCCCGAGGACGTGATGGAGGGCGTGGCGGAGCTGATCGCCGAGGTACAGGTCGAAGCCACCTTTCCGGATGGCACCAAGTTGGTCACGGTGCACCAGCCGATCGCCTCCTCGAAGGGTTTGGTTCCTGGAGAGCTCCTGCCCGCCGCGACCCCGCCCATCGCGATCAACGAGGGGCGGGAGACGGTGACGATCGAAGTCGCCAACACGGGGGATCGCCCGATTCAAGTCGGCTCGCACTACCACTTCTTCGAGACCAACCCGAGTCTCAGCTTCGACCGTGGCGCCGCGCGCGGCTTCCGCCTGAACATTCCGGCTGGCACCGCGGTGCGCTTCGAGCCGGGGCAGACGCGCACGGTGGAGCTTTGCGCCTTCGCGGGCGCGCGCAAGGTTTTCGGCTTTCGAGGCTCGATCATGGGCGCGCTCGATGCACCGGAAAACCGCGAGACGGAGGAGGCGCCGTGAGGAGCATCGAACGTCGGGCCTACGCCGAAATGTATGGGCCCACGCGCGGCGATCGCGTGCGTTTGGGCGACACCGGCTTGGTGATCGAGGTGGAGCGCGACCACACCG
This sequence comes from Polyangiaceae bacterium, assembly GCA_035281385.1. Classification (GTDB taxonomy): domain Bacteria; phylum Myxococcota_A; class Polyangia; order Polyangiales; family Polyangiaceae; genus PMG-095. The sequence continues at coordinate 22,049 of DATEDZ010000013.1, read as the reverse complement.
TTTACGGGGAGGAGGTGAAGTTCGGCGGCGGCAAGGTGATTCGCGACGGCATGGGACAGAGCCAGGCCTGGTCGACCAGCGCCGTCGATACCGTAATCACCAACGCGCTCATTGTGGACCATTGGGGCATCGTCAAGGCGGACATCGGCATCAGCGCCGGCCGCATCGTCGGCATCGGCAAGGCGGGCAATCCGGACGTCCAGCCGCACGTGCAGATCGTGATCGGACCGGGCACGGAGGTGATCGCGGGCGAAGGTACCATCGTCACCGCGGGCGGTATCGACACACACATTCACTTCATCTGCCCCCAGCAGTGTGAAGAGGCCTTGATGTCGGGCGTGACGACGATGGTCGGCGGTGGCACGGGACCGGCCGCCGGCACCAGCGCCACCACCTGCACGCCGGGGCCCTGGAACATCGCGCGCATGCTGCAGTCGCTCGAGTCCTTCCCGCTGAACTTCGGCCTACTCGGCAAGGGCAACGCCAGCCTGCCGGAGGCGCTGGTCGAGCAGGTGGTCGCGGGCTGCGTTGGTCTGAAGCTGCACGAGGATTGGGGCACGACGCCCGCCGCCATCGACAACTGCCTGAACGTCGCGGAAGAGTACGACGTGCAGGTGGCGATCCACACCGACACGCTGAACGAGTCGGGTTTCGTGGAGGACACGCTGGCGGCCTTCAAGGGGCGCACCATCCACACCTTCCACACCGAGGGCGCGGGCGGCGGCCACGCGCCCGACATCATCAAGGCCTGCGGCGCCCCGAACGTCCTGCCCTCGTCGACCAACCCGACCCGGCCGTACACCGTCAATACGGTCGACGAGCACCTGGACATGCTGATGGTTTGCCATCACCTCGACCCGAGCATCGCCGAGGACGTCGCGTTCGCCGAGTCGCGCATTCGGCGCGAGACCATCGCCGCCGAAGATATCCTGCACGACAAGGGCGCCTTCAGCATGATGTCCAGCGACTCGCAGGCCATGGGGCGCATCGGGGAGGTGATCACGCGCACCTGGCAGACCGCCCACAAGATGAAGCTGCAGCGCGGAGCCCTGGCGGAGGATTCCGAACGCAACGACAACTTCCGCGCCAAGCGCTACATCGCCAAGTACACCATCAATCCCGCGATCAGCCACGGGATGAGTCGAGAAATCGGCTCCGTGGAGGTCGGCAAGCTTGCGGATCTGGTGCTGTGGAAGCCAGCCTTTTTCGGCGCCAAGCCGGCCATGATCATCAAGGGTGGCTTCATCGTCGCCGCGCCCATGGGCGACGCCAACGCCTCGATTCCCACCCCGCAGCCGGTGCATTCGCGCCTGATGTTCGGCGCGTTCGGTGCGGCGCGCTCTGCCACCTGCGTGCATTTCGTGTCGCAGGCGGCCGCGGACGCTGGGGTGGGGCGCTCGCTGGGCCTGACGCGGCGCTTGGTGCCGGTGCGGCAGACGCGTCGCATCCGCAAGCGCGATCTGATTCACAACGACTACACCCCGCACATGGAGGTCGACCCGCAGACCTATCAAGTGCGGGCCGATGGAGAGCTTTTGGTGTGCGAGCCGGCTCGCGAGCTGCCGCTGGCGCAGCGCTACTTCCTGTTCTGATGTGGAGGTCACGATGTTGATGCTCGAAACGCTTCTCAGTCCGCACGACCCGCGCCCGGCCGCCGATTCGCTCACGCTGGCGTTCGAGCTGCGACGCCGAGCGCGTTTGCGCGCCCGGCTCGACGGTGGACGTGAGGTGGGCTTGATGCTGGACCGTGGGCTCTCGCTCAAGCACGGTGATCGACTCGCGACGCGGGATGGCGAGCTGGTCGTGGAGATCCGAGCACAGCGCGAGCTGTTGTCGACGGTTGCGACCGACGATCCGCACCTGCTCACCCGCGCCGCCTACCACCTGGGTAACCGCCACATGCCGCTGCAGATCGCCCCCGGAAAGCTGGCGTATCAGCACGACCATGTGCTGGACCATCTGATGGCCGAGCTAGGGCTCGAGGTGCAGGTGGTGGAGGCGCCGTTCGAGCCCGAGCCGGGCGGCTATTCGGGCGGGCATCGCCACGGGGAGGAAGGGGCCGAGGGGTCGAGGGGTCGAGGGGTCGAGGGCGAGCACGAGCAACATCATCACCACCACCACCATGACCATGAGTAGGGCCCAGCTCTCGGAGCGCGCGCTGCTCAGGTTGTTCCAGCTGTCGAGCGCTGCCCTGCCGATTGGCGCCTTTGCCTACTCCCAGGGGCTCGAGCAGGCGGTCGAGCTCGGTGACGTGCGCTCTGCCGAATCGGCGCTCTGCTGGACCTTAGGCATGCTCGATCGTTCGATCCTACGCCTCGATGTGCCGGTGCTCGGGCGACTGTACCAGGCTACTCTGGAGCAGGATCTGGCCAGCCTCCGCAAGTGGAACGACTACCTGTTCGCCGCGCGTGGCAGCGCCGAGCTTCGCGCTGAAGAACGTCAGGTCGGCTCGGCGCTGGCCCGCTTGCTGACTCGTGAAGACATCGCCGAAGCCGAAAGCTGGCTGCGCGATCCGCGCGTCACGCTGGCCACCTGTTTCGCGCTGGCCGGCGTGGCCTGGTCTGCTCCCGTGGTAGAGGTCGCGCTTTCGTACACATTTGCGTGGGCAGAGGCACAGGTCGGGGCTGCGACGCGCCTGGTGCCGCTGGGGCAGAGCGCCGCGCAGCGCGTCCTCGGTGGGCTGATCGAGCGCGCGGCCAGTGGCGTCGCGCCCGCGCTCGCCTTACCCGATGCCGCGCTCGGCTCCACGACTCCAGGGCAGGTTCTGCTCTCGGCGCTGCATGAAACTCAATACTCTCGGCTGTTTCGCTCTTAGGAGGCTCGCATGACTCGCAAGGGACCGTTACGAATCGGTGTGGCCGGGCCGGTGGGCTCCGGCAAGACCGCGTTGGTCGACGCGCTGTGCAAACACCTGCGCGCGCGCTGCGACATGGCCGTCGTGACCAACGACATTTACACCAAAGAGGACGCGCAGTTCCTGATGCGCAGCGGTGCTCTGCCCGTCGAGCGCATCGTGGGCGTGGAGACCGGCGGTTGTCCTCACACCGCCATCCGTGAGGACGCTTCGATCAACCTAGACGCCATCGATCGCCTCAATGAGCGCTACCCGAACCTCGATCTGGTGATCGTGGAGAGCGGCGGCGACAACCTGGCCGCGACGTTCAGTCCGGAGCTGGTCGACTTGACGCTTTACGTGATCGACGTGGCCGGCGGCGACAAGATCCCGCGCAAGGGCGGTCCGGGCATCACCAAGAGCGACTTGCTCATCATCAACAAAACCGACTTGGCCCCGCACGTCGGCGCCTCGCTCGAGGTCATGGATCGCGACGCGCGCAAGATGCGCGGCCAGCGCCCCTTCGTCTTCACCAGCATCCGCCGGGGAGAAGGTCTGGAAGCCGTAGTGTCATTCATCGTCCGCGAAGGCATGTTGGCCGTGGCGTAGGTTTCAAGGATCCTGGATCCCAGGTGAAAATCCGGGTGGATCTTGCCATCGCGAACAGTTATACTTTTGGTATGAAAACCGCCGTCTCGGTTCCGGACGAGGTCTTCGACGAAGCCGAGCACCTTGCGAAACGGCTCAAGATTTCTCGCAGCGAGCTCTACGCCAAAGCGTTAGCCGAGTTCGTGTCACGACATGCTCCCGATGCCGTCACCGAGTCGTTCAATCGCGTGTGTGCCGAGATTCAAAGCGAACCGGATCCCGTTTTTCAACGGGCCGCACGCAAAGTCCTCGAGAATTCCGAGTGGTGATTGGTCAAGGCGAGGTTTGGTGGGCCGATCTCGGCGATCCGGTCGGATCAGGGCCGGGGTTTCGTAGACCGGTCCTTGTTGTTCAGGGTGACGCGTTGAATCGCAGCGCGCTTGCCACGGTCGTCTGCGTGCCCCTCACGTCGCAGCTAAAGTGGGCCGGTGCCGCCGGAAATGTCCTGCTGTCCCCGCGAGAGACCAGTCTAGCCAAGCCCTCCGTTGCCAACGTCTCTCAGATCGTCGCACTCGATCGTCGAATCCTCCAGCGTCGGGTTGGGAGAATTCCTCGGACCCGCCTTGCCGCAGTTCTTGCTGGAATCGATGTCGTGTTCGGACGCACGCCTGGCTAGCGAAGTAGCGTTTTCGCGGCAGCCCCACGAGCCGGTCGATGAATGCGCGCGAGCGTGCATTTTTAGGCGGTCCCCCACGACGCCGAGAACCCGGAAAGGTGGCGCCGCGGGGGACCATAGACAGCGCCCTAGGGCGGCGCGTTACTGTTGGATCTGGAAACCCAACTGGATGAACTGTTGCTTCCAGTCGGGCCTGTCGTCCTCGAACTTGGCGCTGAGGTAGTTGTAAGTCAGCTGCAGCTTGGCGAAGTAGTCCTTGAACAGGTACGCCACGCTGGGTTCGATCGCCATGGCGGTGCGCTCATTGGCGGTGTCCTTACCGGCTTTGACCATTTGGAAGCGCACGGTCGCGTTCAACTTGCCCTTGGCTGGCAGAACCTCGTTCGTGGTGAAGCCCGGCACGACGTAGAAGAAGTTGTCGAAGGACCGAGTATCCCCCGTCTCGTAGTAGAAGGCCGCTTCGACTCCGGGTGTACCGGCGCCGGTCTTGAGCTCTGCCAGCAAGTCGGCGTTGAACTCGACCAGATTGTCCTTCACGTCGGGCAGCGGTGCGCCCATGGCGTCGAGCCCGCCCGAGAGCGCGAAGTCCTTTTGATATTGAAAGGCTGCCGCGAGAGCCACGATGTCCTGGCCACCGTAGTACGTGCTGCTCCCGTAGAAGCCCGGTTCGTTGCCCATGAACGCGTAGCTGGCGCGCAAAGACAGCAGCGGGCTTTGGCCGGCGAAACCGCCGCCCGGGCCGATGTTGTTGTCGAGGTCCATCATGGCCGCGTAGTACTTGAACTTGCCCTTGCCGATGTCGCCCCACACGGTGGCACCCACCTCGCGACCAACCTCTTCGGTGCCGCGCGGACCGTAGTAGCCATCGATGATGCCCGAGTAGTTCCAGGGCGCCATGAACCAGGCGCCGCTGAAGTTGGAGCGGTCCGAGGGGGTGAGCATGCGACCGAGCCAGACGTGGAGCTCGTCCATGAAGTCGAGCTGGCCGATCAGGTCCAGGGCTTGCGCCTGAAACGCGATCGGGCCGCCGGTAGCCATCGCGCGCGTGCGACCGTCTACGGTCAGGTTCGCGGTCCAGCCGATGATGTCGGTGACCTTGCCGCTCACCCGCAGCTCGGCGTTCAGCTCGTCCAGGTACTGATCGTTGAGCTTGGTGAAGTTGCCGTCGTCGTCCGGAGTGTTGGGGTTGTGGATGCGAACGCCGGCACGAATGCCGGCGCCCACCGTCACCTTGAACGGGCTTTCCTCGGCCGGTGCTGCGGCCGGCGGCGCCTCGGGCGCTGGCGCCTCGGCCGGTGCGGGTGCTGGTTCGGTCGGCGGCGGCGCGGCGGCGGGTGAAGCAGCCGGGGCTGCGGCGGCAGGGGGGGCCGGCTCGGCGGCAGGTGGTGCCGCGGGTGCCGGAGCGGCAGGTGCGTCCTGCGCTGCCGCTAGCGGCGACACGAGGACGCCCGACAGGACGACCGCGCCGCCCAGGATGTGGCTATGGATTTTGTTCATGCTCTTTCACCGCTCATGCATTGTTGGAGCGCGCGATACACGGACCGAAACACAGGTTTGTTTCGTGTGAGCGTGGAGAAGCGGAAGCTCACCACGCCATGTTTCGGCCAGCGATCCGCGCGCAAGTTCAATGGGGTGCGCGGACGTTCCCCCGCCGCGAGTTAATGCAACGTGTTGCCGATGTTTCGAGACAGGAAATCCAAAATGTCACGCGTGGATACGTCAGATCCTGCGTTTTTCACGATGGATTGGCGTCATAACGCCGATATGTGGCGCTCGTGTACGTTGAGGTTGTTTCGACGCTGTTCCGAAAGATCGCCGAAACACGCCTCTCTCTATACAGCTGAGACGATGGCTATCACACACGCACACTCGAACCCTTCGCGACGTCGGTTGCTGGCTGTGTCAGGCGCTCTGGCGTTCACGCTACTCGCCTGCAACAAACCAGCATCCGAGAGCGCGCCGGCCGGTTCAGCGTCTGCGGCCGCGGAAGGCGCCAAGCCGGCCTCCACCGGCATGACGGTCGGCTTCATCTATGTCGGCCCGAAGGACGACTACGGCTACAACCAGGCCCACGCCGAAGGCGCCAAGAGCCTTGCGAGCATGCCCGGTATCAAGATCCGTGAAGAAGAGAAGGTGCCTGAAACCGTCGACGTCCAGAAGACGATGGAGAGCATGATCAACCTGGACGGCGCCAAGCTGCTGTTCCCGACCTCCTTTGGCTACTTCGATCCGCACATTCTGAAGATGGCGGAGAAGTATCCCGAGGTCGTGTTCCTGCACTGCGGTGGCCTGTACACCGAGGGCAAGCATCCCAAGAACGTGGGCAGCTACTTCGGCTACATTGATGAGGCGCAGTACGTCTCCGGCATCGCGGCCGGCCTGACCAGCAAGACCAACAAGCTCGGCTTCGTGGCCGCCAAGCCGATTCCGCAGGTCCTGCGCAACATCAATGCCTTCACGCTGGGCGCGCTCTCGGTCAACCCCAAGATCACCACCAGCGTGATCTTCACGGGCGACTGGTCGCTGCCGGTCAAGGAGGCCGAGGCCACCAACAGCCTGGTCGATCAGGGAGCGGACGTCGTGACCTGTCACGTCGATTCGCCCAAGGTGGTGATCGAAACCGCCGAGAAGCGCGGGATCTTCAGCGCCGGCTACCACGCCAACCAGGCCGCGCTGGCCTCCAAGGGCTACCTGACCGGCGCGGAGTGGAATTGGTCGGTCGTCTACAAGGACTACGTCGAGAAGATCAAGGCCGGGCAGCCTTGGCAGCACCTGGTGCGCGGCGGCTTCAAGGAGGGCTTCATCAAGATGTCCCCCTACGGCGCGGCGGTCTCGGCCGACGCCAAAGCCAAGGCGGACGCCGCCAAGGAGCAGCTCACGGCCGGGAAGCTCGTCATCTTCAAAGGTCCGCTCAAGGACAACGCGGGTAAGGACGTGATTGCGGCCGGCACCGACCGCGGCCAGACCGACATCGAGCTCGAGAAGATGAGCTACCTGGTGGCCGGCGTGAAAGGCTCGATCAACTAGGGCTAGCCATGACAGCCAGCGCCGCCGTGCCGGGAGCCAGCAGCGATCCCGAAGCCGGGCCGGTCAGCGCACAGCCCGCGCTGTTTCGGCTCGGCGCGGTGCTCGACCGCCTGGTGGTGCCGACAGCGGCCGTGCTGGTCTCGGCGCTGCTGTTCGGCGCCTTCGTGGCGCTGGCGGGCGCGGATCCGATCGAGGTCTACGAGCAGATGTACCGGGGCGCCTTCGGTACCTGGTTTTCGCTACAAAACAGCCTGCAGCGCGCGGCGCCGCTGATGCTGACGGGTCTGTGCACCGCGCTGCCGGCGCGGCTCGGTCTGATCGTGATCGGCGGTGAGGGCGCGCTGTACGTGGGCGGTGTGGCAGCCGCAGCGGTGGCCAGCAAGCTCACCGGTGCGGGTCCGTACACCGTGCTGAGCGTGATGGCGCTCGCTGCCATGCTGTTCGGCGGGCTCTGGATCGGTACGGCCGGCGCGCTGCGCGCCAAGCGCGGCGTGAACGAGACCATCAGCAGCTTGCTGCTGTCGTACATCGGCATCGCGGTCTCCAATCATCTCATCGAGGGCTTGCTGCGCGATCCACGGAGCTTGAACAAGCCCTCCACGCTGCACATCGGTGAGCAGAACATGCTCGGAAGCTTGCCCGGCCTGGACGTGCACTACGGGCTTCTTTACGGAATCGTGGCGTGCGGCTTGGCCTGGCTGCTGATGGACCATTCGGTGTTCGGATTCTCGGCGCGCATCGTCGGCGGCAACGCACGGGCGGCCCGCCTCAGCGGCCTGCCGGTGCCGCGCTTGCTGATCACGGTTTGCGCGCTCGCCGGTGCCGCGGCGGGCCTGGCCGGCATGCTGGAGGTGGCGGCGGTGCACGGTAACGCCAACGCCTCGCTCGCCGCAGGCTACGGTTACACCGGCATTTTGGTGGCATTTCTGGCCCGGCACAGCCCACTTTCCATCCTGCCGGTCGCGCTAGTGCTGGGCGGTATCAGCGCCAGCGGAGGCCTCTTGCAGCGCACCTGCAACTTGCCGGATGCCACGGTCAGCGTGCTGCAGGGCATCCTGTTCGTGGTGATCCTGGCGAGCGAAAGCTTCCGCGGTCGCTTTCAGCCGTTCACTCGTGCCCTGACCCGGGGCAATAGCGCGGCGGTCGCGGTATGAGCGACACGGCGGTCATGCTGGGAGTCTGGGGCGTGCCGCTGGCAGTGCTGGGCGGCGCGCTGCGGGTCAGCGCGCCGTTCCTGTTCGTCAGCTTGGGAGAGTGTTTGACCGAAAAGTCCGGCCGCGTGAACCTGGGCCTCGAAGGCACGCTGGTGATGGGCGCGATGGGGGGCTACGGCGTGTCGTACCTCAGCGGCTCGCCTTGGTTGGGCGTGGCGGCAGCGGGCGCGATCGGCGCGATGTTCGGCGCGCTCCACGGAATCCTGTGCAGCCGGCCGCGCGTCAACGACATCGCGGTTGGCATCGCGCTCATGCTGCTCGGCATCGGTCTGGCTTTCTTCCTGGGCAAGCCGCTGATTCAGCCAACCGCGCCGCGACTGCCGGCACTTTCGCTGGGATTCTGGAGCGATTCGCCGCAGGTACGCTCGAATCTGCAAGTCAACGTCTTGCTGCTTTTGGGCTTCCTCCTGGCGCCGGCGTTGCGCTACGCGCTGAAGCACACGCGCTGGGGCCTGATCCTGCGCACGGTCGGTGAGAGCGCCGATGCAGCGCGTGCCATGGGCTACGACGTCAATCGCGTGCGGCTCTATGCAACCATGGCGGGCGGTGTGCTGGCCGGCATCGGCGGCTCGTTCCTGTCTTTGTTCTATCCGGGCAGCTGGAACGAGGGTCTGTCGAGCGGCCAGGGCCTGATGGCGGTCGCGCTGGTGATCTTTGCGCGCTGGGATCCGGTGCGTTGTCTGTACGCATCGCTGCTCTTTGGGGGCGCGAGCGCGCTCGGGCCGGCGCTGCAGTCGGTGGGCGTCACCTCGGGCTACTACCTGTTCAACGCCGCCCCCTACGTGCTGACCCTGATCATCATGGTGCTCTCGAGCTCCGCCACCAAACAGTCCGCCGACTTGCCCATGGAGCTCACGGTTGTTCGCTAGCGCTCACAACCTACCTTTCCGCGGGAGCTCAGCTCCCGCCCCAGGAAGTGAATTCCTGGGGCCCCACCCTCAGGTTTTGGGGCCCAGCCCCAAAACTTCCGCCTTCTCCAACGATCGAGAGGATGGTCCGCATGACTCGATACATAGCCGCCCAGCCCTATCCCTGGCCCTACGACGGCGACCTACGGCCGCAAAATACCGCGTTGATCATCATCGACATGCAGACCGACTTCTGCGGCAAGGGAGGCTACATCGACGGCCTCGGATACGATCTGAGCAACGCGCGCGCCACCATCGAGCCGATCCAGAGCGTGCTCACGCGCTTCCGGCGCGGCCAGTACCACGTGCTCCACACGCGCGAAGGTCACCGCCCTGATCTGTCGGATTTGCCCGCTAACAAGCGTTGGCGTTCGCGCGTGCTGCAGAACGGTGGTCCGGGTCAACCCGGCATCGGTGACGCCGGTCCTTGCGGGCGCGTGCTGGTGCGCGGTGAGCCTGGCTGGGAGATCATTCCCGAGCTTGCGCCACTCCCCGGCGAGCCCGTCATCGACAAGCCGGGCAAGGGCTCGTTTTATGCCACCGACCTGGACATGCTGCTCAGGCAGCGCGGCATCCGAAACATCGTGCTGGTGGGCCTGACCACCGACGTGTGCGTGCACACCACGATGCGCGAGGCCAACGACCGTGGTTACGAGTGCCTGCTGCTCGGCGACTGCTGCGCTGCGACCGACGCCGGTAACCACGCGGCCGCGCTCAAGATGGTGACCATGCAAAATGGCGTATTCGGCGGGCTCAGCACGTCGGCGGCTCTGCTCGAGGCGCTGCCGTGAGCCGGGCTCCCGCTGCGGTTGCGAAGTTCAATCCCGAGATTGACTTGAGCGGTCGGGCCCCGGCGCGCCGCACCCGCCATGCGGGGCCGCCGCCTCTGCTGAGCGCGCAGCACATGACCAAGCGCTTCGGTTCGCTCGTGGCGCTCGACGATGTGTCGTTCACGCTGAAGCCCGGCACGTTTCACGCGCTGCTGGGCGAGAACGGCGCCGGCAAGAGTACGCTGGTCAAGTGCATCATGGGCTTCTACCATGCCGACTCCGGCAGCGTGACGGTCGCTGAGTCGGAGGTGACCGTCAAGAGCCCACGCGATGCGCAGCGCTACGGCATCGGCATGGTCTACCAGCACTTCACGCTGGTGGAGAACATGAGCGTCGCCGAAAACCTGGTCATGGCGCGCGCCGAGATCCCACGGCTCATCGACTGGAAGAAGGAGCAGGAGGAGCTCTCCGCCTTCATGGCCGGCATGCCGTTCCGCATCCCGGTCGCCAAGCTCGTGCGCCAGCTCGCTGCCGGCGAAAAGCAGAAGCTCGAGATCCTGAAGCAGCTCTATCTCGGCAGCAAGATCGTGATCCTGGACGAGCCCACCAGCGTGCTCACGCCGCAGGAGGCCGACGACGTGCTGGGCCTGCTGCGCGAGATGACACGGCGGGGCGAGATCAGCGTGGCCATCATCACCCACAAGTTTCGCGAGGTCATGGCCTTCGCGGACGACGTGACCGTGCTGCGCCGCGGCGCGCTGGCCGGCAGCGGCAACGTTTCGGAGCACACGCCGGAATCGCTCGCCGAGCTGATGGTTGGCTCCGAACCGCCCAGCGCGTCGCTCGAACGCAAGAGTCATGCGCACGACGCCGTCGGTCTCGAGCTCGAAGCGGTGTGCGCGGACGACGACCTGGGCCTGCCAGTGCTGTCGAGCGTCAACCTCAAGGTACGAGCCGGCGAAATCTTGGGCGTCGCGGGCGTATCGGGCAACGGACAGGAAGAGCTGGTGGAGGTGCTGGCCGGCCAGCGCGATCCGACCGCCGGCGTGCTGAAGGTAGCCGGCAAGCCGTACGCGCCGACGCGTCAGCAGATCCGCGAGAATCGAGTCAGGCTCTTACCCGAAGCGCCGCTGCGCAACGCCTGCGTCGCGGGCATGTCGGTGGCTGAAAACATCGGCTTTCGCTGTTTCGACGAGCCAGGCTTCACGCTCGGGCGCTGGGCGGTGAGCAAGGGCTCTCTGCGCCGCAAGGCGGTCAAGTCGATCCGCGAGTTTCGCATCAAGACACCGGGGCCAGAGGCGCCCATCGGCGGGCTCTCGGGCGGCAACGTGCAGCGCGCGGTGCTGGCGCGGGAGCTCGACGGAGACGTGGCGGTGCTGATCGCCGCCAATCCCTGCTTCGGGCTGGACTTTGCCGCTGTCGCGGAGATTCGCAGCCGTATCGTGGCAGCTCGCAACGCCGGTACGGCGGTGCTGCTGGTCAGCGCCGACCTCGACGAAATCTTCGCGCTTTCCGACCGCATCGTCGTGATGAGCGACGGCAAGCTAGTCCACGAGACATCGGCCGAAACCGCCAACCTCGCCGAAATCGGCCGTCACATGGCCGGCGACCACTAGATGCCGGAACCCCTGGGGCCCCAACCCCAAACAAACATCAGATGAGTTCAAGTTTAAACCAGTGGTCACTCAAGCCGGAAGACGTGGCCGGGATGCCCTTTCGCCAGCTGCGCCCCGGGGTGGAGATCCACGTGTTGCACGAGACGCCCGAGGGAGCGCGTACCGCTGTATTGCGCTACGCGCCGGGCGCTGAGGTGCCGGCCCATCGGCACGAAGGCTACGAGTACATCTACGTTCTCGAGGGCGAGCAGAGCGACGAGCGCGGCCGCTACGGTCCCGGCAGCTTCGTCGTCAATGCGCCCGGCACGACGCATCGGGTGACGAGTCAGGGCGGTTGTACAGTGCTCATTCTCTGGGTAAGGCCCGTAATATTCCTGGAATAATTGGTAATATTACGCGTGCTTAGCAAGAATTCTCTATTTAGTTGGATTGTTGTCCCTACTAACTGCTTGAAATAGCCACCGAGTAATATTACAAATATTACGGTGAACGGCCGTGAAATGCGGGAAGCGAGACGAAAGCTCGGCTGGACCCAAGCCGAGCTAGCTCGCCGGGCCAGTATCACGCAGGGGTACGTCTCACGGATTGAAGCAAGCGGGACCCTCGCGCCACAGGCGGTCATTTCAGCTCTGAGCAAAGCGAGCGCCGAGCAGCCGCTGTCTCTCACAACTCAAGAGCCTTCGGCGACGCCGTCTGTATTGGGGTCGGTATCGATCGCGAAGCATGTGGCGAACCCGGACTGGAAACCACCGTCGCTAAGTACGGCCGTGTTGCCACAGGTTCGGATTTGGCAGCGGCCTGAAGTGTCGGGAGATGCGCTCACGATCGTAGGCTTGCCTCGCGGGGCGCTTCTAATCGTTGCAATGGACGTCGCCGGCCACGGCGCCGAGCAAGTACCAAAGGTCACCTACCTATCCGGTTGGCTCACTGGTCTTGCTCGAAGCCTTACCGTGGTCCCGCGTCTCGAAAGTCTGGTGGATGACTTCGAGAAGGAGTTGGTCAGAGCTGTCGTCCGCGCGGCGTGGTTCTCGGCGATAGTGGCCCCCCGAGAAGGGCTGCCTAATCAGGTCGACTATCAAGGTATCGTACGTCGGTTCCCTGAGCCACTCCTGTGCGTGGGCGCACCGGTAAGAACCGTGCCCGCGACCGGCCGACAGGGTGAGGTCCAACACCATATTCTCTCTGGCACGTGGCGTCTGGCCGTGACGAGTGATGGACTGTTGCGGCGACTTGGCAGAGGCAACGAACAAGTGGGCAGGGAACATATTGCGGACTGGCAAACGGGCGTGAGGCGAAATGAGCCACCTCTAACGATTCTCGCTACGAATGCGCCGTTGGTGGACGATGAGCTGTACGCTGATGTCACGTGGGATCGCTGGGACTCCTATGCCCGCTTCGACATCGACGACTATGCCGAGATGCATCGTGTTAAGCGGTTGTTAAGCCAGGAGAGCGCTGGCATCGTCATCGCGGCCAGCGAAGCGCTGGCGAATGTTCGCCGGCATGCCTATCGCGGCCGAAACGGACCGGTCACGGTTTACTGGCGCGACGAAGGAGGCCAGTTCCGCGTAGAGGTCGAGGACAACGGGAGCGGGCAGCCTCCACTGAAGGAAGGGCGTGGTTTCGCGATCATGCGCAAGCTGGCGGATTCCGTGGACGTTCGTGGTAACGAGGCGACAGGCATGACCGTATCAATCGTCAGAAAGAAAGGTGAAGGATGACAGGCGATCGCCAGAAGCTGCCGGACAACGTCCCGTTCCGAATAGAAGCGCTCGACGATGACCGCACGCTAGTCACTTTCGCCGAGTTCGTGGACCACCGCCGAACCAGGGAACTCGAGAAGCAGCTGGAGGATGCAATTGGCTCGAGCCGGCGCATTGCCTGCGACGTCAGTCAGAGTCGGGCCATCGACTCAGACTGGATGACGCTGCTGGACGAGTTGTCAATCGACGCCAAGAAATCCGGCAAGCGATTGGCGATAGTCGGCCTGAGTGAGGAATTGCAGACAAGCGCAGACGCTATCGGCCTCCCAAACCTCAAGTTCGTCGCTTTGCTCGAAGAGGCTTGGCGGTGAGAATTGCGGTCTGGGGAGCTGGCCAGATTGGCGCCGCCACAACGTATCGCCTTGCCACATCCGATCACTGTTCCGAGCTCCATTGGATCAATCGAACCTATGCGAGTATCGTCACGCGAGTCGTGGACTTGCAGCACGGTTTAGCGTTCGCTCCAAGTTGCCGGCTGGTCAAGGGTTACGACGAGGCTCGCGCAGCGCGAGCACTGCACGAGGTCGAGCTACTCGTGCTCACACAGGGGGAGGCGGTGCCCAAAGGTGGCGTTCGGCAAGACGTGCTCACCAAGAATGCCGCGATCTTTGACGCTGCTGTCGTTCCACATCTCAAAGACTTCAGCGGTATCGTCCTTGTAGTAACGAACCCTGTCGACTTACTCGCGCGGCGAGTCCTTGAGCAAAGCGGTCTCGACGCCGATCGCTGTCTTGGGCTCGGAACCGTGGTTGAAACCGCGAGGCTCCGAGCCGCATTAGCGAAGCGCTTGCGACCTCCGAGGTCCCCACGCGACGTCCTCGCCTATGCGGTTGGCAGTCATGACGAACACTTCGTGCCCGTAACCGAGGGCGCTACCGCCATGGCCGCAAAAGCATGGAGTGCCGAATCCATTGAGGCAGCTCGGATCGAGACGGTCAACGGTGCGGCTCGAGTCAAGACGAGGGCGCCGTCTACGATTCACCCTGTGGTCGAAGGTATTGTATCGGTGGTGGAGGCCATAGCAGCTGACCGGAACGAGATTCTCACGGTTTCGACTCACGATCCGGAAACGGGGCTCTTCTACTCGGTTCCGACGGCCCTTGGCCGCAACGGCGTGGTCGAGCGCCATACGGACCTGCTCCAAGAGATCCAGGACCGACTCCAGTCATCGCTGGACTCGCTAAGAGAGCTCGCGGCATCCCTTCCGTCGTGACGATCCGCTGACGGTTCGTGTCAGGGTCTTTCAAAGTGGGATCCCTTTCGTATGTTTCCACTTGGAAACATCGACCCAGGAGTTCCAGATCCATGACACCGAACAGTCGCGGTTTGGAGACCTGGCCGAAACTCACGAGCGACGATGAAGGCGTTGCCGGTGCATTCCGGCACCTAACAGGTGTTCCGACACCGCGCTTCCGATTGGAGAAGGTAATGAAAACTCGAATTGAGCTGGTGCTTGCAGGATTGGTTGCCACCTTTGGGTGCAAGGGTCCGGGAGAGGCCGCACCGTCGGCGGCCACGAGCGCGGCACCGGCCGCAGCGTCGGCAGCGGCGGCTCCCGCGGCCACGCCCAAGGCCTCGGAGACAGGTCCGATCAAGGTCGGCATTTTGCACTCTCTGTCGGGCACCATGGCCATCAGCGAGACGTCGCTCAAGGACGTGGCGCTCATGACCATCGAGCAGATCAACGCGTCGGGCGGTGTGAAGGGGCGCAAGCTCGAGCCGGTGGTGGTCGATCCCGCCTCGAACTGGCCGCTGTTCGCGGAGAAGGCCCGCGAATTGATCCAGAAGGAAGGCGTCGCGGTCACCTTCGGCTGCTGGACCAGCGTTTCGCGTAAGAGCGTGCTGCCGGTGTTCGAAGAGCTGAACGGACTCTTGTTCTACCCGGTTCAGTACGAAGGCGAGGAGTCGTCGTACAACGTCTTTTACACCGGCGCGGCCCCGAACCAGCAAGCCATTCCGGCAGTCGAATACTTGATGAGCAAGGACGGCGGTGGCGCCAAGAAGTGGGTGCTGCTCGGCACCGACTACGTGTACCCCCGCACCACCAACAAGATCCTGCGCTACTTCTTGAAGCAGAAGGGCGTCGCCGAGACCGACATCATGGAGCAGTACACGCCGTTCGGTCACGCGGACTACCAGACGATCGTGGCGGACGTGAAGAAGTTCGCGGCCGGTACGCCGACTGCGGTGGTCTCGACCATCAACGGCGACTCCAACGTGCCGTTTTACAAGGAGCTGGCCAACCAGGGCCTGAAGGCCTCCGATATTCCGGTCGTGGCCTTCTCGGTCGGTGAAGAGGAGCTGCGCGGCATCGACACCAAGCCATTGGTCGGCCACCTGGCGGCCTGGAACTACTTCATGTCGATCGACAATCCCCAGAACAAGCAGTTCATCACGGATTGGAAGGCGTACGTGAAGGCCAAGAATCTGCCCGACGGCGACAAGCGCGTCACCAACGATCCGATGGAGGCCACCTACGTCGGCATCAAGATGTGGGCGCAGGCAGTCGAGCAAGCCGGCACCACGGAAGTGAACGCGGTACGCCAGGCGGTTGGCGGCCAGACCGTCAAGGCCCCGTCCGGTTTCACGCTGACCATGGACGCCAAGAACCATCACCTGCACAAGCCGGTCTACATCGCCGAGATCAAGGGCGACGGGCAGTTCCAAATCGTGTGGAAGACCGAGGGTCCGATCCGTGCCATGCCCTGGAGCCCGTTCGTGCCGGAGAGCGCCAAGAAGGTGGCTGACTGGACCTTCCCCTGGGTCTGCGGCAACTGCACCGAAGCCAAGTTCAAGGGCGCGACGGCAACCGCTGGGCTCTAAGCAAGCAGCATGAAGGTTCGCGCACTCATCGCGTCGCTGGTGCTCTGCGCGCTCGCCCTGGTTTCGACCGTGGCGAGCGCGCAGGACCTTCGTCAACTAGCTCAAGATCTCAAGAGCCCCGACAAGGCGCAGTTGGCGCTGGCGGTGGACGCGATCGCCAAATCGTCCGAGCCCGCCGCGCTCGCGCTGCTCGAAGCTCTGGCAAAGGATGCTTTGCGCATCGACGCCAAGGGCACGCCGTTCGTGGCCGGTGAGGCGGGTCAGCTGTCGCCGGTGTTCGTTGGCGCGGGCAAGCCTGACGGCTCGCTTTACACACCGCTCGTCGACAATCGGTTGCGCCGGCAGCTCGAACCAGCGCTCGCCTCGCTCAAGCTGGGCTTTCCGGACCCCCAAGTGCGCCTGTCAGCCGCCAAGGATCTCGCCAAGAGCCGCAACGACGACCTGGCTCCACTGTTGCGTAGCGCGGCAAAAAAGGAGTCTGATCCCGAGATCCGCACGGCTTTGCAGCTGGCGCTGGCCCAAACCGACCTGCGCGGCACCGACAAGCAACTCAGGCTCGCGGCGCTCATGGCTATCGAAGACGCGGCCGACGCTAGCTTCAAGCCGGATCTGGAGAAGCTGAGCGGCAAGGACAGCGGCGGCACCTGGAGCGAGCGTGACGAAGACGTGCGGCGCGCGGCCGGCGCGGCGCTATCGGCGATCGAGCTCAGGCTGCTGTGGCTGAGTACCGTCGCCAATCTCTTCTACGGGCTGAGCCTGGGCAGCGTACTTTTGCTGTGCGCGCTCGGTCTGGCCATCACCTTCGGTCTGATGCGCGTGATCAACATGGCTCATGGTGAGCTGCTGATGATCGGCGCCTACGCCACCTTCTCGGTGCAGCGCTTCTTTCAGGCCTACTTGCCGGTGCACTCCGATTGGTACCTGATCGTGGCTGTCCCGGTGGCGTTCGTGGTCGCAGCCGGCATCGGCATGGCCCTGGAGCGCACGGTGATCCGCTTCTTGTACGGTCGTCCTCTCGAAACCCTGCTCGCGACCTGGGGCATTTCGCTGATCTTGATCCAAACCGTACGTCTGATCTTCGGCGCCCAGAACGTGGCGGTGGCCAACCCCAGTTACCTGGCGGGCGGCATCGAGGTCTTGCCCGGATTCGTGCTCACCTACAGCCGCCTGGCCGTCATCGCGTTCGCGTCGGCGGTGGTGGCCTTCGTGTGGTTCATGCTGCGGCGGACGCCGCTCGGCTTGCATGTGCGGGCGGTCACGCAGAATCGCGAGATGGCGGCTGGCATGGGCATCGCCACGCGGCGCGTGGACGTCTGGACCTTCGGCATCGGCTCGGGCGTGGCGGGCCTGGGCGGCGTGGCGCTGTCACAGCTCGGTAACGTGGGTCCGGAGCTGGGGCAGCAATACATCGTCGATTCGTTCATGGTCGTGGTGCTGGGCGGTGTCGGCAAGCTGGCCGGCACTTTGGCCGGCGCCTTCGGCCTGGGCATCGTGAACAAGCTGCTCGAGCCGGCGGCGGGCGCAGTGCTGGGTAAGATCGTGATCTTGGGTTTCATCATCCTGTTCATTCAGCGCCGGCCACAGGGCATCTTCGCGCTCAAGGGCCGGGCGGCGGAGGCGACGTGAAGATCCAGGCGGAGCTACTTCGGCTCCTTCCAAAGAGCGGCTGGATTGGCTTCGGGGTTGCGGCCGCGCTGTGTCTTTCGGTGCCGATCCTCAATAGCGTGACGGCGCCGGGCTCGGCGCTGCACATCCCGGACTACCTGGTCGCGCTACTGGGCAAGTTCCTGTGCTTTGCCATCGTGGCGGTCGCGATGGACCTGCTGTGGGGCTACACCGGCATCCTCAGCCTGGGTCATGGCGTGTTCTTCGCGCTCGGCGGCTACGCCATGGGCATGTACCTGATGCTGTCGATCGGTGAAGCCGGCGTGTATCGCAGCAAGCTCCCCGACTTCATGGTGTTCTTGGATTGGAAGGAGCTGCCCTGGTTCTGGAGGCCCTTCGACAACTTGGGCTTCGCCCTGCTGGCCGTGCTGCTGGTGCCGGGCGTGCTCGCGTACGTCTTCGGCTACTTCGCCTTCCGCTCGCGCATTCGTGGCGTCTATTTCTCGATCATCACGCAGGCTTTCACCTACGCGCTGATGCTGCTCTTCTTTCGCAACGACACCGGCTTCGGCGGCAACAACGGGCTGACTGACTTCAAGACGCTCTACGGTTATCCCCTGGCAGCTTCCGGAACCAAGCTGGGCCTCTATACCGTCTCGGGCGTCAGCTTGCTGCTGGTCTTCCTGCTGTGTCGCTTCGTGGTCGTGTCCAAAGCGGGGCGCGTGCTCTGTGCGATCCGCGACGCGGAGAGCCGCAGCCGCTTCGCCGGCTACAATCCGACCAGCTTCAAGCTGTTCGTGTACACGCTCTCGGCCGTCATTTGTGGGTTTGCCGGGGCCTTGTACGTGCCGCAGGTCGGCATCATCAATCCCGGCGAATTTCAGCCCTCTAACTCGATCGAAATGGCGATTTGGGTAGCGGTCGGCGGGCGCGGCAGCCTGCTGGGCGGTGTGCTGGGGGCGTTCGTGGTCAATGGCGCGAAGAGCTGGTTCACGGTCGCACTGCCAGAAGCCTGGCTCTACGTCTTGGGCGTACTGTTCATCGCGGTCACACTCTTCTTCCCGAGTGGGCTGGCGGGTCTGGTTCTGCGCAAGAAGGCGGCAACGTGACGACGGACCTTTTGCCTCGAGACGCCATGCAGAGCGAGCCAGAAGCTCCGCCGGAGTCCGGCAAGGTCCAGGTCGAGACCGACCCCAAGCCCAGTCCCTCGGGCAAGAATCGACGCATCAGCTTCGCGCCCAAGGCGCGCAAGGTCGAAAAGGGGCGCATCGACGCCTTGACCAAGGGACGCAAGGCGCTGCTGTGCGTGGACAGCGTGAGCGTCAGCTTCGACGGTTTCAAGGCCATCAGTGAGCTGACGATGGTGCTCGACGAGGGGGAGCTGCGCTGCATCATCGGCCCCAACGGTGCCGGCAAGACCACGCTGATGGACATCATCACCGGCAAGACCAAGCCCGACTCGGGCTCGGTTTTTCTGGTGGGAGACGACACCGACTTGACTGCGCTCAGCGAGTACGAGATCGCCGAGCGCGGCGTTTGCCGTAAATTTCAGCGTCCTACCGTGTTTCAGGGCCACACCGTGTTCGAAAACCTGGAGCTGGCGCTGCCGGGCAAGAAGGGCGTGTTTGCCTGCCTATTCGCGCGCCTCAGCAAGGCTCAGCGTGAGCGCATCGACGAGGTGCTGGAGACCATCGGCCTGACCGACCAGGCGCACGCGTCGGCAGGACTCTTGTCGCACGGCCAGAAGCAGTGGCTCGAGATCGGCATGTTGCTGGCGCAGGAACCGCGTGTGCTGCTGGTGGACGAGCCCGTCGCCGGCATGACGCATCAGGAGAGCGAGCGTACCGCCGAGCTCTTGAGCAGCCTGGCCGGCAAGCGCACGGTCGTGGTGGTCGAGCATGACATGGAGTTCGTGCGCAGCATCGCCCGCACCGTCACGGTGCTCCACGAGGGCAAGATTCTGGCGGAGGGCAACATGGACGCCGTGCAGAGCGACCCCAAAGTCGTCGAGGTCTATCTCGGGGGAGCGCATTAGATGCTGGCGATCAGTGAGCTCAATCAGTACTACGGCGAGAGCCACACGCTCTGGGATATGAATCTCGAGGTGCCGGAGGGCTCGTGCGTGTGTCTGATGGGCCGCAACGGCGTGGGCAAGACCACCTTGCTCAAGAGCGTGATGGGTGCGCTTCCGATCCGCTCCGGCAAGATCAACTTCATGGGCAGTGATCTCGCGGCAGCGCGACCCGAGCTGCGAGCGCGCAAAGGCATCGGCTGGGTGCCGCAGGGGCGTGAGGTGTTCAGCCAGATGACCGTGGCCGAAAACCTGCGCACGGGCCTTGCGGCCCGCGCCGACAAGAAGCAAGAGGTGCCCGAGCGCGTCTTCGAGCTGTTTCCGGTGCTCAAGAGCATGCTCGGGCGGCGTGGTGGCGATCTGTCGGGCGGGCAGCAACAGCAGCTGGCGATGGGGCGGGCGCTGGCGCTCGATCCCAAGCTGCTCATCCTGGACGAGCCGACCGAGGGCATTCAGCCCAACATCGTGTCCATGATTGGGGATGTCCTGATCGGTCTGAAGGAGAAGGGCCTGACCATCTTGCTGGTCGAGCAAAAGCTGCCGTTCGCGCGCCGGGTCGGCGACTACTTCTGCATCATGGACCGTGGTCGTGCGGTTGCGACCGGCAAGATGGCCGAGTTATCGGACGAGATGGTGAACAAGCACCTCAAGGTCTGAGAGTGGTTAGTGGTCGGTGGTCAGTGCGCGTAGCAACCGCTTGGAGTCGGTGACCCAACCGAAAATGCCGCCCTGCGCTTTGATCATGCGCAGGCCGACTTCGTGGAATTCCGGAAAGTACGAGCCGCAGCAGTCACCGGGCACGATGCAGCGGTAGCCGCGATCGTTGGCTTCGCGCAGCGTGGTGTGCACGCAGACTTCGGTCGTCACACCACAGACGATCAGTGACTCGATGCCGCGGTTCTGCAGAATCGACTGCAGGTCCGTGGCGTAAAAAGCGCCCTTGCCGGGCTTGTCGATCACCGGCTCACCGGGCGCAGGATAGAGCTCGCGCACGATGTCGTGACCGGCTTCGCCGCGGATCAAGATGCGACCCATCGGGCCTGGCGCGCCGATGCGCAAGGCTGGCGCGCCACGTTCGACCTTGGCCTTCGGCGCGTCCGATAGATCGGGGCGATGACCTTCGCGCGTGTGAATCACCAGCATGCCGATGCGCCGCGCCAGCGACAACAGTGCCTGGCACGGCTCGATGGCACGCTTGAGCAGTGAGACGTCGTTGCCGAGGCTCTCGCCAAAGCCTCCCGGCTCCAGAAAGTCACGCTGCATGTCGATGATCACGACCGCGGTCTTGGCGGGGTCAATCGTGATCGGTTCGGGTTCCGCTTCGATAGCGATCAAGCCTGGCATCGACCCAAGCTTACCTCGGCCGGCGTTTCCCAGGCTTTTCGTGGCGGTTACGCATCCCGGCGCTTCTTCAGCTTTCCATCCTCGAACTCGGCATCGACGTCCGGATCACCGCTCGGCTTCTCAGCGTCTCCGTCCTCGTCACCATCCTCCTCAGCGTCATCTGCTTCGTCGTCTTCGTCTTTGGACTCGGTTTCGGACTTGGTCTGTGAGGCGGGCTTGGTCGTGACGGAGCTCTTCTTCTCAGCGTCGTCGTCTTCGACGTCTGCTTCTTCACGCTCGCGCTCGTCACCCGGCTCGACCCAACCGGCAGGCTCACGCCGTTTGTAGGCGCGCCACAGGCCGTACAGGCCCAGCAGCACACCCGGGAAGCTCAGGTACTGTCCCATCGTGATCGCCGAGTCGGGTGGCAGCGCTTCGATTTCCTTGTAGCGCTCGGTGAATAGCCGGCCGCCGAAATACAGCACGAAGAACCACGAGATCAGCGCGCCGCGCGGGCGCTTCTCGTAGCCCATGAATCGGTCCGCGAGCAAGAGGCCGATGAACACGCCGGTACCCAGCAGAATCTCGAAAATCTGGCTCGGATAGCGCAACGGCACCTCGGCGACGTTGTGATCATGCCGCGGGAAGCGCATGCCCCAGGATTGGTCCGGCACGACGCGCCCGACGATCTCCGAATTCATCAGGTTGCCGATGCGCACGACGGTGGCGCCCAGCGTGGCCGAGAAAACGAAGCGGTCCGAGCCCTCCAAAAAGGGTACGCCCCGCCTCTTGCAGAACAGGTACATCGCGATGATGAGCCCGATCACCGCGC
>DATEDZ010000012.1:0-19384 GCA_035281385.1 Polyangiaceae bacterium | reverse complement strand
CGTGACCCGACAGATTGCGAGGCTTTTCTGCGCGGCTCAGCGCACAAGCCGGCTGAGCAGGTTTTTCAGCCGCGTCCCTAGCTCCAGCACGGCCTGCACGTGGCCTGGCGCGCAGGCACCCAAGGCGCCGGCGATTTCCACGGCCGCACAGCACTCGAGCGTTTGCCGCGCCGCACCCTCCGCGGTGCTCCGCGCTGCGCTCGCGGCGCTCTTGCGAGCCTGCGCCCGGAGCTGCGCTTCGCCGATGCGGGTGCGCGCCACCAGCTGCACCAGCTCGAGGGCGACCTGGTAGGCAATCAGCCTGTGATGGGGAAGTTGGGCCTGCTTTTCGGGGGTACTCATGCCTTCCTTCGCACAGCCGGTGTGCCAGCGCCCCACCGTTTGGCTCCGCATGACCCGGCGCTGGCGCTCCGGGTGCGCGTCTCCGCATGAGTCCCCCGACAAGCAGGCCCGCTCGACCGAACACCGCTTCCGCTGCCGGCGCTTGCGAATTTGCGCTCGACCTAACCCGAACCCCAATCCGACCCCGCGCCCGCGCCCGATCAGCCGCTCCCGACCCCGAGCCCGGCCCGATCACTAATCGAGGCTGGCCCCCGCCGCTGCCAGTACAGCGGGGGCACAGCGAGCGGCGCCCGGTTGACGGCCCCGAGGCGGCCGGGTTACGTGCACCCCAGGTGTTAACCCGCGAAGCCTCGCCGCGCGGGGGGGTCGTTCTCAAAAACGGTAGCAGTCGCACGTTGTTTCATGAGCTGCGGCCCGGCGTGGTGCTGATCGTCGCTGCGGGGCCGGGTGACCAGGACGTGAACGCCGAGGTGCTGAAGGGCCTCACCGAAGCCATCGAGCGCGCGGGCACCATCACCGTCTTCGCCGACATGTCGAGGCTGAGCCGCATCTCGCTCGGTAGCATCGATGACTCCATCCGCTGGATAAAGCGCCATCATGCGGGTGTGAAGGAGGGTCACCTGCTGATCGCTCACGTCGTCGTAAGCCTCACGGTTTCCATGATTCGCTCGGCGTTCTCCGGCTCCGTGCGCAGCTACACGCAACCGGCGTTGTTCGAGGCGGCCATTCGCGGGCACGTTCCCGACTTCGTCGCGGAGCCTTAGCTCGGCGGCGACCGGCGTGAGGGCTGGGCGCGGCGCGCGCGCTCGGCTTCGAGCCAAAGCTCGAGCGAGCTTGCCATTTCGACGGCACTCTGAAACCGCTGGTCGGGATCAGGCGCCATGGCGCGAGCCACCAGCTCGCAGATGCCGGAATCGAGATCGGGTCGCAGCACGTCCAGCGGCACCGGGCGGGCTTCTTGAATCGCGAACAGCAGCGCGTTGAAGCTGTCACCAGCGAAGGGCGGCCGCCCGGTGAGTGCCTCGTACATGACCGCGCCCAGCGAATAGACGTCGCTGCGCTCGTCCACGCGACCGCCACGCGCGTGCTCTGGAGACATGTAGGTCGGCGTCCCCACGACCACCCCTTGCGAGGTGAGTGTTTCGCCAGGTGCGGCGGCCAGTGGCTTGGCGGCGCCGAAATCCAGCACCTTTACGAGCTCGGAACCGTTGCCAGCATCGGTGAGGAAGACGTTTTCCGGCTTGATGTCCCGATGAATGATCTGGGCCTGATGCACGATACGCAGCGCGACCAACACCTGCGATGCGATCAGCGCGGTGCGCCTCGCCGAGAGCTGCCCCTCGTTGCTGATGGCCTGGCGCAAGGAAACGCCGTCGAGCCGCTCCATCACCAAGAACGTGAAGCCGTCTGCCTGCGGGTAGAAATCGAGCAGGCGCACGATGTTCGGGTGATTGATGCGGCCGATGCTTTCTGCCTCGCGACGAAAGCGCGCGATGAAGGCCTCGTCCACCGCCAGCGAGGCGTGCAGCACCTTCAGCGCGACGCGCTGCCGGGTCGCGTCCTCTACCGTGGCCTCGTATACCACGCCCATGCCACCTGCGCCCAGCGGCCGGCCGATGCGATAGCGACCGGCCAACAGCACGCTCCTCGAAAGCTCTCGCTCCCCCTGGTGGTGCGGCGCTTCGCGCCCGTGCTCGCCCGAGCGCATCTTCTCGAGCGCGCGCTTGGCCTCGGCGCGGCAGCGCCTCAGGTCGATGGCGCGCAGCGCGCTGGCTCGAAGCCGCTCGAAAGGCACGGGCTTGGTCAGATACTCGAGCGCTCCGTACTCGACCGCCTGCATCGCCGTATGCAGCTGGGGCGACCCGGTGATCAAGAGCACCGGCAGGTCGGGATCCAGCGCGTGCAGCTCTCTCAAAAGCGTCATGCCATCCATGTCCGGCATGCGGATATCGCTGATCACCAGATCGAAGTAGTCTTCACTGAACAGCGCGATGGCTGCGCGCCCGTCCTCGGCAGTCACGACGGTGTGGCCGGCTTTGAGCAGATTTCGCTGCAGTAGGCGCCTGAGCTCCGGTTGGTCGTCGACGAGCAGAATTCTCCCGGAAACGTCGGCGGTCGTGGACTCCTGGACTTGCGGTTTGGCCATGCGTGCCTTCGCGCGGACCAGCGCGGGGGACGCGAGTCCGTTTGCAACCTCTCAAACGATACTCCTCGAGGGTTGTCGTTCAAGCCTTTCGGGCAGCGCGGGGTCAGTGACAAATCCGCCCCTCGGGTGATGCGTTTCGCCGCGGTCTCAGCTGCGGGAAAATGCAGGCGAAATTCAGTGCCAACAACTGATTTGCTCACCCTGCCACGGCGAAGTTGCCGCTCGAACGTTCGCGCAGCGCGCGGCGAATGGTGCTGATCAGGTCGTCCAGGTTGACTGGTTTGACGAGAAAGCGGTCGGCACCAAGCGATGACAGCAACTGCCATTCGTGCGGACCACCGGACGCGGTGACGACGATGATGGGCACCGGCGCGGCGTCGGGGCGAGCGCGTAGTAGCGTAGTGACGCCGACTGCGTCCAGCTCCGGCATCTGGAAATCGATGACCACGACGGAGGCCGGTTTGCGATCGAAGGCAGCCACGGCGCTCCGGCCATCGGCGACGCACTCGACATCCGCACCAGGAAACTGCTGCTTCAACAACAACCGGAGCAGCTCGCGAAAGTCCTGATCGTCCTCGGCGACCAGAATGCGCACCGGCTCCAGACTGCCACTTCTGGCCTCGTTCAATGCTCTACGAAAAGCCTCGACGCCCGCTGGGCGGTTTTCGGGCTTCTTGGCCAGCGCTGACAGCAGCACGTCGTCGAATGCCTTGGGCAGCTCGGGCCGGATACTACTGGGTGGCGGCACGTTGGCGGTGGCGTGAAGCACCGCCAGCGTGGTTTGATCGTTGGCGTTGAACGGCGGCTCTCCCGTGACAAGCTCGTAGGCTACGCAAGCGAGAGAGTACAGATCGCTCTGCGCGGATGCGCCCACGCCGTTGAACTGGACCTCCGGCGCGATGTAGCCCGGTGTACCCACCACCTCCTTGAGAAATGCACCGTCTCGATCACGAATTGCGAGGCCGAGATCCGAAACCTTCGCCCGGAGCTCGCTGTCGAGCAGGATGTTGCTGGGCTTCAGATCACGGTGCAGCGTGCTATTGGCATGGATCGCGCCGACACCTAGACAAATCTGATCGAGAATCGAAAGCGCAATGTCGAGGTTCGGGTAGGGCCGCTGCCTGGCGATGAAACGGTCGAGCGTCTCCCCCTCGACCAGCTCCATGACGATGAAGGGATTGCCTCGGTGCTCCCCGAAGGCATGGATGGTCAGCACATTGGGGTGGCTGACCATCGCCATCGCCCGTGCTTCGAGCATGAACCGCCGGCGAAAATCACTGGCCTGCAAGCTCGAGCTAATCAGCTTGATGGCAACGCGCCGCTGCAGACCCCGGTCCAGCGCCGAAAGCACCACGCCCATGGCTCCGCCCCCGAGCGCTCCATCGATGCAATAGGTGTCGCCGATCCATTCTCCGACGCTGGGCAGCTTGCGGTCGTCTGAGGGCGCTGAGGCATGGCTATGATCCACTTCCTCGGGTCCCCCGGGATCCCCCTCGATGGTCACCTCGAGGGTCGGATGGGTGTCGGCGGCCCAGAGCGGAGGAAGGTGAGGCTGGGCCTGAGGCATTTCGCGCTGTCGCTGCTGCACGCGTCGTGCCTCGACTCGATGGCCGCGAAATTCCCTGGAAATGGCCGAAGGAAAGGCCAGGGCGTCTGTGGCAAGTCCGCATAGCGACGTCAGCTCCGCCTCACACCCCAGTTCGCTCGGATTTGGGGAAATGGGCGTCTTGATCCAGCCGGGCGCCACCGCGTTCTCACCTGCGGGCACGCTAATCGACGGCTAGATCGGCGGCAAACCGCGCAGCGCCCGGTCGTGATAGAGCAGCATTTCGTACACCGCCGGCCCGCGATTGAACTGGTAATCGTGGGGTCCCGGCACCACTACCAGCTCGTGCACGATCCCGACATGGCGCATCGCAGCGCTGATGGCGCGCGTCGGGCCTAGGAAGTAGTCGCCGTCACTGGTCAGGAAACGAAAGGCCAGGGCCGGATTCTTCTGGCGCGCCAGCAGGGCGCGCCGGGTGAACGCATGGACGTTGTCCAGGTCGAACGCCGGCTGTAGCCCACCTGCGGCCGCGAAGGCTTCGGGGTTGCGGAGAGCGATCGAGAGCGCCGCGCGCCCGCCCAGGCTGATGCCGTCGATGCCGGTGGTCTGCGGTGTACCGAGCGTGGGCGCTTCGCGCCGCGCGCGCGCCAGCAGCTCGTCGATCGCGAACTTGGCGAGCGGCGGGACCTTGGAAAAGGGCTCGGCGCCTCGCAGTACGTCTGGGGTATAGGAGTTCACGATCACCAGGCCCCGGTAGGGGTTGCGACCGAGCGCGTCGTTGAGCTTCGCCAGGCGCTCCGGATCGGCGAAGCCTTCCAGATCCTGCGTGGTGAGCGGCGGGTGTCGCAGTCGATCGATGGCCTTGAGCAGGCCATAGTCATCGATCCAGCCGCGCGCGCCCTTCTCGGGCCCCTTGCGGGCCTCGCCCATGCCATGAAACGTGAGCAAGATCGGGAAGCGTTCGTCGGGCTGGCGCTCCGGCAGTACCACTACCGCGCTCATGGGCCCGACTGGACTGTCAGCGTAGGTCCAGGTGACTTCGCTTTGCGGCAGGGCCGTCAAGATGACGGGTTGCGACGATGCGCTGGCGCTGACCGGTACCCGGGGCGTGCCCGAGTCGACTCCAGGCGGGGCTTGCTTGGAGCAAGCCAGGGCCGCGAGCGCGCTGAGCAGCAGCCTAAAACGCATCTTTCATGGCCCGCACGACGGCCAGCACCGCCGGTGGTGAACCATCCTGCGGCGCGCGCTCCTTCAGCTGGGCGATCAGATCCTTCTCCGCGACGCGCAGGAACGGATTGGTGAGCCGTTCCTCCCCAAGGGTGCTGGGCAAGGTGGGTTGGCCCTTCTCCCGCGCGGCGCGCGCCCAGGCCAGCTTTTTGGCGATGTCGGGGTTATCCGGCTCGAGCGTCTCGGCGAAGCGCAGGTTGTTCACCGTGTATTCATGCCCGCAGTAGATGCGCGTGTCGTCCGGCAAGCTGCCGAGCTTCAGGTTGAGCGACTCGTACATCTGCGCTGCCGTGCCTTCGAACAGCCGCCCGCAGCCGGCCGCGAACAGCGTGTCACCCGTGAACGCTGCGCCCTCCGCCACATAGGCGACCGCGCCCAGCGTGTGCCCGGGGATGTGCAGCGCCTTCACACCGATTCCGGCTGCTTCGAATTCCTGTCCGTCGTCGAGCAAGTCGCTCTGACCGGGAATGCGCCCACGGTCGGAGCGATGACCAAACACGCGCAGGTCGGGGAAGCGCGCCAGCATGGCAACGTTGCCGCCCACGTGATCGAGATGGTGGTGCGTCGTCAATATCGCGACCGGCTTGAGCCCGAGCTTTTCGAGCGCGGCCTCGACCGGTGCGGCTTCGCTCGCATCGACCACCAGCGCATCGCTCGAGCCTTCGCGATGCACCAAATACGCGTAATTGTCCTTCAAACACGGCACCAGGTGGACTTGCACGCCCCAACCATACTCCCTCGACCCGCTGCCACCCACGCCTCACAAACACCCGGAAATCCCGCCGCAACCTTGACGCCACCACCCTCCCCGCGGCATATGCCACTCCCCTCGCGCCCCTAGCTCAGCTGGATAGAGCGACGGCCTCCGGAGCCGTAGGTCACAGGTTCGAATCCTGTGGGGCGCGCCAATCTACGACGTCTGCGAGAACTACTCCCTCGCTGGCTCCGGAAGGTCGCGACCCCGGCGCCGCCATCATGGCGATGGCCACATTGGCCCGCGCCTCGATGGTGATCTCGTCCTCGCCGACCACGATGTGGTCGACCAGATGGTTCAGGTAGACGCGTGCCGTCCCCCGGTCACCGGACAGGAACGCCTCGCGCAGCCGGGCCTGGAAGCGCTGGATGGTCTCGATCTTGTAGAGGTACGGCGGAATCGTGTGCAAGGGCTTGAGCTTGGCCAAGGTCCGGATGACCTCGTCTCGCTTGGCCCGCAGCTCCCGTAGCCGCTCGGCACCGACGTCGCCCAGTTCGGGGTCGGTCTCGATACGCTCGTACCAGCGCTCCAAACGCTTGCCGAGCTCGTCGCGCTCCCGCTCGAGGAGTCGCCGCTGCTCAACGGTCTTTTGGCGGAGCACGCCCTGATCTTCGAGGAAGTCGCGCAGGATTTCGCGGCAGCGCTCCTCAGTGAAGACGTGCTCCGCGATGTGGTTCAAAACCGCGGTATCGAGGGTTTCGATTCCGATACGGTAGCCAGCGCACGCTTCCTTACCGCTTCGACAGAAACGACGGCAGTTGTAGTAGCGATAGGGCTGACCCTGGGGGTCGCATTTGCCCGAGCTCTCTAGCTGGCACGAGTCGCCGCAACGCGAGCATCGCAGGAGGCCGGCGAGCAGTAGCGGGCTTGACGGGAGGCGGCCCGGGTTGCGACCCGGATCACGCCGAGCGCGAAGTTCTTGAGCGAGCTCGAACACCTCTTCATCGAGAATCGGCTCGCACTTGATCGGGATCCATTCCTCTTGAGGCCGGATTTGCTTACCGCGCGTGTCGAGGCGACCCCAGTAGTAGGTGCCGATGACGCCAGAATCGCTGATCACCTTCAGCACCAAATCGCGCGTCCAATGTTGCTGCCGGTAGAGCAGCCCACGTTGATTCAGCTCTCTCGCGGTGGACTTGGCACCGCTGCCTGACAGGTAACGGCGAAAGACCTCGCGCACGACGTCGGCCTCGTTGGCGTCGACCACGAGCTTGTTCTTCAAGCCGGCCGACGTGGTGATCTTCTCGACCCGGAACCCGAACGGCGCCTTGGAGCCGTTGAAGAAGCCTTGTCGGGCGTTCTCGGCCATACCCGCGCGGGTTCGCACGCCGTTCGTCTCGCTCTCGAGCTGATCGATGAGCTCGAAGACGCCTTCCGCGAAGCGGCCATTCGGATCGTCGCTGACCTCCTGCTGCATCGCTACGACGCGAATGCCGCGTTTGCGCAGCGCCTCCTTGTGGATGCGCGCCTTGGTGGCGTTGCGCATGAAGCGCGAGCCGTGCGTAACGATGATGCTGCCCACCTCCGAGCTCGGCGCAAAGATGTCCCGCAACATGCGCCGGAACTCCGGACGGTTGTCGTCAGTCGCCGTGATGCCGCGCTCGACGTACTCGGCGACGAGCAGCAACCCGTGGTCTTGCGCGTAGCGCCGAATGGCCGACACCTGCGCGGGCAGCGACAAGTCACGCTCGGCCTGCTCGGGCGTGCTCACCCGCGCATAGCCAACAGCCTTCGTCGCCTTAGCGGCCAGCTGACTACTTGCCTTCTTCATGGTCTCGCTCGACGAAGTCTTCCAGCACATCTACCGCGAGCGCCAGTAAGAACTCTCGCTCCCAGGAAAACACGCCCACCGGCTCGCCGAGGTTGCTCCTGAGTCGATGTGGCACGAGGCCTCGTCGAGTGCGGAGCGAGCCGAGGGGCAGGGCGGATGGACGAACGGTGTGCTGCGACACCTCGGTTTCATGCGAGACCGCATTGCTCCCTTGCCCCGGTTCGTGCGCACGCGTGAGCGTCGCCGAAAGCCTCTTCGACATGTAGCCCTGCCTTCTCGTTTCCTCATGGCAGAGGTCACTCGGCGATCTCAAGAAAATCGACATGCGTCAGCACGACAGAGCCAATTGCGGGCGATTTTGGCTGCATTGCAGCGGGAAGCGAGGCGTCCCAAACCAACATGATCGTGATGCGAACACTTCTACTCAGAATCGTCATGCGAACGACGGAGCGCTCTGCTGCCTCGCAGCTTGCCGAGCGCTCGCTCTTCGATCTGCCTAATCCGCTCGACACTCACCCCGAAGGCTTCAGCAATCTCATCCAGAGTATGCGCACCCTCGTTCGCAAACGTGAGCGAGCAGTCGCGCGTTGGATGGAGGCGATGCTCGGAATGGCCCCGATGTTTGAGATGGTAGCGGCACTGTGTGTGGAGGCACTCGCTCGCGACACTCGAGTTCACGCACGACGCGACCGAAGGAAATCGCGTCGGCGCCATCGGCAGTCCAACGGCAGGAATTTCCGCAGGATCGCGCACGGTTCTTCCTG
This sequence comes from Polyangiaceae bacterium, assembly GCA_035281385.1. GTDB lineage: Bacteria > Myxococcota_A > Polyangia > Polyangiales > Polyangiaceae > PMG-095. Next base: position 10,834 of record DATEDZ010000012.1, on the reverse strand, counting down.
ACCCAGCGCCAGTCCTGCCCTTCTTCATTGTGCCGCCCCGTCGTGCGGGCGCAGGTGCGCCCTCGCGCAAGACCAGCATGAGTGGCCCTACGCCGCGTGGATGATTCAGTGCCACCTCCGCACCAAATCCGTCCGCAGTATGACCTGCGATCGAACGGTCGCAAGCCGTCTCGTGGCGAGACTTCACCGTCAGGAGGTCGTCACCCACACGAACCATCGCCCGAAGCGCTGACCTAGTACGATCTTCAAGGACCTAGGCAGACACCGTTCGCATCAATGGAAACGACGTTGCTGCCTGTATAACGCCATGCTACACGAGGTTCTCGTATGGTAGAAAAGGCGGTCGTTGGTTTGCGCCTGAGTCCAGACGAGCTGGCGTTGCTCGATGCACTCGCAGCCCACGAAGAGCGAACGCGCTCAGACGTGGCGCGACGGGCAATTCGCGCGTACGCCGAAAAGCTCGGGGTGACGGTCAAGCCCGCGAAGCGCTCGAAAAAGTAACGAAACACGGACGGACCCGCGACCGGCTGTCACCGACCGCGAGTCCTGAGCACCACGAAAGGACGGACCTCTCATGGCACCTAAGAGCGGAAGTGTACTCAACGAACCGCGCAGCGCGGTAGAAATCGCTGAATCTATCAAGGGTTGCCGCGACCTCATCCGGGTCGCGGACTCGCAGATCGACAAGGCCAAGAGCGATCTGAGCATCGCGAGGCTCGGACTGGCCGAGGTCGAGCTCGAGCTCACCACCCGCGGCCTCCGGTCCACCAACGACGGAGGGCAGGCCCAATGAACGTCGAAGACGCGATGCTGACCTCCCACATCCGGGCGACGATGGGCGAAGTCATGACCGGGGCGGAGCAGCTCAAGGGGCTCGCCCAAACGCTGGATGGCTTCTGCGATCTCGCCGCGGCAGGCGCCGACGCCGAGGAAATGCGACAGGTGGCGGTCGGTATCAGGGCAACCGCCGTGCACGCACTGCTTACGGCGGCCAATGTGGCTGGTCTTTCGGAGCGGCTGAACAGCGTGGCGGCAGTGCTCGAGGCGATCATTCCGCCGGACAGCGAACCTCCTGCTAGCGACGACACGACCGCCTGACCCCGAGCGGGCCCGGCTGTTGTCGGGCCCGCTTCACCCTTTGCCGGGGGCTGGTCTAGGCCCCATTTTCAGCCGAGTTGATGCTGCGAGACAATATACCTACACATGTCTACAAATGCTGGTATATTGTCTCAAGTGTCCCAGACGCCTTCCTCCCCCGAACGCATCTTCCGCAAGCACGGTGGAGTCCTGCGCATGTCGGAGGCGCTGGCGGCCGGGCTCAATCGTCGGAGCCTTTACGCCCTCCGCGACGCTGGAACCGTCAGACAGCTCAGCCGTGGCGTCTACCGGCTCGCCTCGCTCCCGGAGCTCGAAGCGCCTGACCTCGTCACCGTCGCGGCTCGAGTGCCGGGTGGCGTCGTGTGCCTCATTTCGGCGCTCGCCTACCACGAGCTCACCACACAGATCCCACACGCGGTGGACATCGCTCTGCCCCGGGGTGCCGAGAAGCCACGCATCGACTACCCGCCCGTCAGCTTCTACTGGTTCTCGGGTGCGGCCTTCACGAGTGGGATCGAAACGGCCACCGTCGACGGTCAAAAGCTCCGCATCTACAGCGCCGAGAAAAGCGTGGCCGATGCCTTCAAGTACCGCAACAAGCTTGGGCTGGACGTAGCCCTCGAAGCACTGAGAACGTGGCGCAGTCGACGCGGCGCCGTCGTTGAGCGCCTCCTCACGCAGGCCCGTGCATGTAGAGTAGAGCGCGTGATGCGTCCTTACCTACAGGCAGTCGCGTGACGACCAACCTCGCTGCGTCGGTGCACGCGCGCCTGCTGAATCAGGCGAAGGCCAGTCAGCGTCCATTTCAGGAAGTTCTTCAGCACTACGGCCTCGAGCGTCTGCTCTATCGATTGGCTCAATCGCAGCATCGCGGCCGTTTCTTGCTCAAAGGTGCGCTCCTCCTGACCGCCTGGAGCGCCCCGCTCACGCGTCCTACCCGCGACATTGATCTGCTCGGCTACGCAGAAAACGACGTCGCTCTCATGGAGACGATGTTCCGCGAGGTGTGTGATGTTGATGTTGTTGATGATGGGCTGCGCTTCGACGCGGCCACGGTAGTTGGACAACGCATCAAGGAGGATGCCGACTACCAAGGCGTCAGGCTCACTTTCCTGGCCTTCCTGGGGAAAGCCCGCATCCCGATTCAGATCGATATTGGCTTTGGCGACGTCGTGAACCCGGGCGCCGAGGAGCGAGACTACCCGACCCTGCTCGACGTACCCGCCGCTCACCTCCGCATGTATCCGCGCGAGACGGTAATCGCGGAGAAATTCGAAGCGATGGTGAAGCTGGGGACACTGAACACGCGAATGAAGGACTTTTTCGACATCTGGCTCTTGGCAAGCCAGTTCAGCTTCACCGGCCCTGAGCTTGCGCAGGCAATTGAGAAGACCTTCGCGAATCGAGGCACGCCGCTGGAAGCTGACCCTGTCGCGCTGACACCGAGCTTCATGGCCGCCGACGGTACGCAGAAACAGTGGGCAGCATTCCTGAAGCGCTCACAGCTCGACAACGCACCCAAGACCTTGGATGACGCGCGAGACCGGCTCCGCAACTTCCTGGTGCCAGTAGCAACGGCGCTCGTCGGAGCGAAGGGCTTCTCCGCCAGCTGGACCGCGCCCGGCCCTTGGCAAGGCGCGTAGTGGTATTCTCCCGCCATGGGTCCGCAACGCGACGAGGGTGATTCCGAATTGCTCGAGGAGCTTGAGGCGTCGGCGGCCGACGAGGCTGCCGGGAACCTCGTGGACTTCGACGACGTGATCGCACGACTGGGTTCGAAGCCATTGGAGGTAGCTGCGCGGCTGGCTTCACCCGAGGCGCAGGCTCGCCTCGCTACGGAGGCTGCAGCCGCTCGAGAGCGCGCCGAGGCTATTGTCGAAGGCGCGCTCGTGGATGCAGCCTTCCTCGCAAAGCGCACGACGCTTTAGCGGCGCTCCACGCACGCGCCGAAAGTTAGTGCCGGCGCCCACGGAGGGGGGGGGACTGCCGCAGACGCCAGCGCCTTGTCGCTACTCGAACCGGATGGACGCTGCAACGGCAGCTTGACCCCCAACGGGCGCCTCTCGAAGATGCGACCATGGGGCGAATTCTCAAGGATGTTCAGGTTCTAAGGAAGGTGCAGCGGAGCCCTGAGAAGTTCGATGCGCTGAATGTCTTTGCGACGTGGGCACAGCGTCACGCCATTGCGATCACGCAAGACGACGCCGTCCCGCGATTCGCGGAGTTCTTGCAGGCATCGCTCCAGGAGTCACTCAACTCCGACACCATGCTCTTCGGGGGTCGGACGCAGGCGATGTTCGAGGCGATCGTCGCAAACTTGGGTGCGGTGAAGCTCGTAAAGACGGAGGACAACGGGGACGTTTACACAGCCACCTCCCACATTCGGGTGCCCGACACCCGCATCGTCCTCGCCGAAGGCCACAACGTTCTCGTGGAGGTCAAGAACAACCACGGGGACCCGCGGAAGCCGTTCCGAGTAAAGGCGGCTTATGTCGACTCTCTTCTCAACTACGCAGAGCTGACGAGGACCGACCTGCGTTTCGCCATCTACTGGAGTCAGATGGCGACGTGGACCTTGGTTGCCCCCGATGCTCTGAAACGGGAGGGGAAGTGGCTGTCACTCGACATAGGCACCGCCTATATGCGCAACGACATGGGCGCATTGGGCGACACGCTCATAGGCTGTCCTGTTCCGATCGTCGCGCAGATGTTTGTGCAGAAGCAGGGCAAGGGAAAGATTCGTTTTGATCACTCACGAAGCCGCATCTTCGTGGCGGAACGAGAGGTAGTGGGCGACGCGCAGCGTTTGCTACTCCGGTTCCTGATCTTCTGGGGCGGTTGGCCCATGAGCGAGCCGAAGATCATCGACGAGACAACCGATCATCGCGTGGTGGAGCTGAGGTCCATGCCGTCCGAGGAAGAACTAGAAGACGAGAGCCCCGGACAAGGCTGTCGGATGAACGGCTTCGTGAGCACGATCCTGTCTCGATATTGGCTCCAGATGACCAGCACCTTGGACGGGGACTTTGCCACGCTGCTGCCCAGCCCCAAGTCTTGGTCCGACCAGCTCCTCAATGTGACGAACGAGGGCGACGAGGTGTTTGCCATCGCCCGCATCAAGTCGTCGCTGGATCCAGTCCAAGAGGAGGCACCGACCACCCCACCCGAAATAACGTCCACTAATGCGGGTGGGGACTAGACTAAGCTTCCTTTCGGCGGCTGACTGGTCCGGGACCACGCCGGTGCCCGCGGCACCCGGGAGGCCGCTACTTCAACGCGTCAGGCTGACAGCTCTTGATGTTCGTTCCGCTCACACCGTTGCAGGTGTGGTTCGCAGGGCAGTCCGCTGTCTCAGCGCAGATCGCACGGCAGATGCCGCCGCCTTCCTCGTTCGTGCAGATCGCGCCGTCCTCGCATTCATCCGACTGACCAACATCGTCGCACTCCTCGCCGATTTCCGACGAGCAGCCAACCAGCAGCGAAAGGGCGAATGCCAAGCTTCGAAGAGACCCGCCGCGAGCGCGAAGCGTGTGGTTCATCGGCCCCATCCTAGATGGCACAGTCGCCGTCCGACCAGCCCTGCCGAAGAAGATGACAAAAGCGCCAGCCCCGCCAATCGATTGGTCAATTGTCGCCCGCTTTCGACGCCTGGGTCATCACTGCTTCCAGTTCGCAAAACGCATTGAGTACATCCTCGGCGCGCGCGCGAAATTCGGGCCGATGCTCCGGTAAGCATTCCGCGGCCCAGCGGCTAATCAGGCACTGTAGGACGTAGTACTCGCCCGAAGAGGGGTCCTCAGACTCCGCCCCGTGGCGGATGACCTGGTCCAGAGCAGCATCCGCTTCGTCATCGGTCATGCGAGCGATCCTGCTGTGGTGTCGACGATCCCGTCAACAGCGTGCCTGGCGCGTGATCCTGGCCGCTTCCGTGCGTGGATTCTGCCCAACCCGCAGGAAATCGGTATTCACGCGAACCTACATGAGTCTCACTTCGACGGGCACACCTGGCGTTTTGTCGAAGGCCGCCATGATCTCTGCCCTGCTAACGCCGAGCCGTGCAACCGCCTGATCGACTGTGAGTACGTCGTACTCGGGTTCAGGTTGACGTCCATCTCTTCTGCTTCGCCTCGAACTGGTCTTCTTGTCGGCTTTCGCGGGCGGGCGGGCCAGCAGGTCCTTTACGAGTAGGTCAGCCAACGCATCGATGAATTTTTCGTACGCGGGGTTGAGGATCAGCACGTCACCCTGCTTGGGTTTTCGCATCGGAGGCATGTCGATCTTGACGATGTCCCCCGATTGGATGGAGCGCCGATGCTTCGCGAAACTCCGTCTACTCCAGTAGAGTCGACAGTGCTTGCACCAGGCATAGCGCTTGGGGTCGAGAGCTTTCTCGACCAGCTGGGTTTTGGTGAAGCCAGGCATCGCTGAAGGCTACCCCTCGGGCGTTACCGCCACGTGACGGCTCCGCTTCGTCGAAAGCGTCAGCGATGGTGTGACGCACGAGGAAGTAGAAATGACTCATGACAAGCCCGCTCCTCTCCCGCTCGGTCGCTGCCGCGCTCCGAGCAGCTGCCGAGGCGTTCGAACGCGACGCTGGCGCCGTTGAAACGAACACGCGTGCACGTCCTGTAGCTGACTCGGAGCCGTTCGAATCTGATTGGGTTCGAGACGTCGTCGCCAAGCTCCCACCACTCGCTACGATTTCGGAGACGGCCGAAACCCTGCGGATGTCCAGGCGCAACGTGTCCCGGCTCTTGGCTCAAGGCCGATTGAATGCAGTGCGCACCGGAGTTGGAGGTGGCTCGTCTCGCGTGCTGATCGCCCGCGCGGAGATTGCGCGCTTCCTGCGCCGCCTCCACCTCGAACCGTGACCTGCGAGCTTCGACCCCCGAGAAAGTTGCTACAGATCCGACCTGTGGGACCTCAGCGAGAAGTTGTGCTCGGGAGCAGTTGCCCCCGCGGCATGACTGGCGCATCGATTGGTGCCTCAGTCGACGCCGGCTCCAATTCTCGCCACCGCCGCTTCGCGCCGGGATCGAAGATGCACAACGGGTGATGCGCCGCCGCCTCGCGCTTGCCCCAAGGCCCGCCACTCTCCGGGTCGAACCAACGTCGGCATTCGCAATCGTGCCAGCTCGGGTTGTTCGCGCACTGGTGCCGTTCGACCTTCTGGAACGGCGGCGTCGCGAACTTGATTTGGCCGAGCGGGTTGACCCAGGCGACGACCGACAGCGTGTCGGTGCAGACGGCGACGCCGGTTTTCGCGTAGGTGCGGGCGAGCCAGGCGGCGAGTTTGTGGCGGGCGTCGCGGTTGATGGCCCAGGCGCGCGTAAGCGGCGTGCTGAGGCGGTGGAAGGGCGTCATCGGACGAGGCCTTGGGTTTCGCCCGAGAGGTATTTCAGGACTGAGGCGAGGAAGGGCTCGTAGACGGGGTCGACGCGGAGGGCGCCGGCGTTCTCCTTCAGGCGGCGGTAGCGGGCCCAGACGGTTTCCTTTTCGGTTCGCTTGCGCGCGGGGCGGCCGGGTCTGCGCGTCGGTGTGCCGAGCATTTGTTCGAAGAGGCGGAGCTGGTTGGGTTCGTCTGGATCTCCCTCCTCGTCGAGGAGCGCGGCCAAGCGAAGCAGCCGTTGGGCTGGAAACGTGTTGGGAGGAAGTGTCGAGAGCCGCACGACCACGGCGGGGGCCAGGTTTCGAGCCAGGGTGACGGCAGTCGAAACATGGCCCGGCGTCTTGCCGATGCGCGAGGCAATGACTGTCTGCGAGAGGCCTGATTCGCAGAGATTCACGTACTTGCGGCCGAGCTCCCAGAGCGCGACGTCTTCCTTTTGGACGTTCTCGACGAGGCTTTCGTAGACGCCGTCAGTGCGCACGACGAAGCACGGGACCTCGTCGACCTGAAGCCGGCCCTGCTCCTTCAGCAGGCGTAGCGCTCGGTAGCGGCGTTCGCCGGCCTTGATCTCGTAGAAGCCGCTCGAGTCGGCGTCGCGTACGACGAGGTTTTCGAGCAGACCGTACGCGGCGATGGACTCGGCGAGCTCGGCGATGCGCTGGAAGGTTCGGCGTGCCTGGTGCGCGTCGGGGCGAAGGCGCCCGAGTGGGACCATGATGATGTCCGACATGGGCCGGCCTCAGGCTTCCTTCACATAGTAGAGCTTGCCGTCGCTGAGCTGGATGGCGCCGACTCCATCCTCGGTCGCCTTCTGCTTGCTGGCGCTGACTTCCTCGGCGCTCGCTTCACGGATGGCCTTGCCGGTCTCGAGCTCGACGAGCTGAGGCGCCACCTCACCCTGTTGCTCCTCCCAGGCTTTGCGAAAGGTGCAGAGCGGATGGTGTTTCCCCTCGACGATGCCCGCCCACTGCTGGCAAACGCAGGCGGCCGGCTCGCAAACGGGAGGGGGCGCCGGCACGGGCTCCGTATCGGGAGCTGCATCAGCCGCGGCTGGAGCGCTTGGCCCATTCACCACGGCGCGATCTCGCGGGGCATCGGGGCTGTGTCGCTGCTGCGCTTCCCAATGCTGCTTGTGCACGCAGATGGGATGGTGCTCCGCCTCCTTGCCCGGGGGCTTCTGCCACTCGCGACAGATGCATTCCCGGGGTGAAACCGCGTGATGGGTGCCGCGGACGACGGACTTTTCGATCGGGATTCGCGCCGACTTCTCCGGGGCGCGCGCCGTCCCCAGGATGCGACCACTCGGAGCGCGCAGCTGGGTATCGCCGTGCTGCTCGAAGATGCGCTTCTTGAGCGCCTCCCTCGCGTCACGATCACGCCAGCCTCGGAACTCGCTCTGACTCAAACGATAGAGCTTCATTGCAGGTCCTCGCCGCGTGGACGTGTGATCACCACCCGCGCGCGGCCGTCCACGCCAGTCGCCGCTACGCTCACCCCTGGTGACACGAACAATTCACTTGGCTCAAGAAAATGTTCGAGCCGAGTCGCTGCAGGACGCCGGCTATGACTAGCGATTGATCGAGCCTCGGGCGGTGAGCTCGGGATCTCGGGCGGCAATCCGCGGATGCCTTGACCGGCGCGGCCAAGCCGTACAGTCTCGGAGGCAGCGTGCTGAGCAGGATCGCTGGCAGCGCTTCGCCAGCGTGGACAGGGTCGGGACAGACGATGAAAATGAGCAGTGAGGCCCTTGAGGTAATGAAATGGCTCGCGAACCAGTACGTCGCGGCCAATTTCCCCAACCACAAGGTCTGGAACTTCTCGCCCCCGGCCAACGACAAGGTCTTTCCTGAGCTCAAAGCGCTGGCCCTTGTGGAACAGATGGGGACTCGCGGTAGCCCATTCCGCCTTACAAACATGGGGCATCAGTGGGTAATGGCGAACCGCGAAATGGCCTCGGCAGCCGAGCAGCCCGCCGAAGAGCTGGCCGCCCCTCGTGAAGCGGACCCCGGCTTGAACGTACCGAAGATGTTCAACCTTATTGTTACCGCGGCCTCGGAGGCCTGGAGCAAACCCACCTACGTGCTCGACCTCTCTCGCTATCTGGAGCACACGGAAGACAACCTCCGCAAACGACTGAAGGAGCTCAACGAGAAGAGTATCGCGGTCCTCACGAAGCTACCGACGCTATTCGCGTACGAGACGCACGTTGACGCGCCAGCACGCATCGGTTGGATAGCCGACATCCAGGTCCGTGATCAGGAGGTCCGTATCACGCCGCGGTTTGACGAGGCGTTGAAGCCGATTCCACCGGAAATGATCGAGTCCAGAAAGTGGGAGCTGCGAATCGGTGATTGGGAGATGAGCCGCACGCACTGGGCGGTCAAGGGAGTTGACCTGTTCGACGCGCTACGCGGCCGCCAAGACGATGACCCGATCGTTCCGCCATACGCGGCTTCACCCGCGCCAGCTACCGGCTACCGCGCTCTTGGCGACAAAGTGTTCATCGTCCACGGGCGCGACAACGGTGCCAAGCACGAGGTGGCACGATTCCTCGAACAAATTGGCGTAGAGCCCGTGATCTTGCACGAACGACCGAACGGAGGACGAACACTGATCAACAAGTTTCAAGAGGAGGCCGCGGGTATCCACTACGCCGTCGTACTGATGACTCCCGACGACATCGGTGGCCTCGTCGGAGCCTCGCAGAGCGCGAGAGCCCGGCAGAACGTGATCTTCGAGCTCGGATTCTTTATCGGAAAGCTCGGGGCGGCCAAGGTCTGTGCGCTCATGTCTGGGGACATCGAGAAGCCGTCCGACTTCGACGCCGTTGTTTACATACAGTATGGCCCCAGCACCGGTTGGAAGACCGAGCTTGCCCGTGAGCTACGGCACGCGGGCGTGACCTTCGACGCGAACCGAATCTTCTGAGAGCATGTCGGACCTCACTTCGATAGAGAAGCGCAAGCTCGAACGACTCCTCGACATGGGCGGCGGCTACGTCCTCAACTTTTCGAACCGCACGTTCGATGAGTTCGTCGTGGAATGCACTGGCCGCTCGATCTACGACCCCAAATACGCCCATGGGAGCGGCTCCAAGGCGAACCAGCTCCGCGGCTTTTGGGCAGAAGAGAGCAACCCAATCGTTGCAAGATTGCTAGCGGCGCTGATCGAGTATGTGGAAAGCGAGAGGATGTCGGATGATGCTGCCCTCGTTGCCGATTGCCGAAAAATCATCAACCGTCTGGAGCAAAGCAGTCCCGTAGCCGAGGTCGAGGCAATCGCGCAGATTGCCAACGAACACGACCTCGATGTCGTGGCCAAGGCGGTCTTGGATTTGATCGAGAAGAACGAGCTCGTGGCGGGGCTCGACCGCCTGCACACGTTCACGACAGGCTTTCTTCGAGCACTGTGCGAGAAACGCGCGCTCTCGGTTGATCGAGGCAAGCCCCTGCATAGCCTGTTCGGGCAGTATGTCCGCGCCCTGCATGAAGGGGGCCACATCCAGTCAAAGATGACGGTCAGCATCCTAAGGGCGCTCAACGGTCCGCTGGAAGCGTTCAACGATGTGCGCAACAACCAAAGCCTCGCACACGACAACACGCTCTTGAACCATGAGGAGGCCATCCTCATTTTCAACCATGTCACCAGCGCGCTGCGCTTTCTCCGCAGTCTTGAGAAGCAAGTTACCCGTCGAGAGCAAGCCGCGGCCAAAGCGCAGCTCGAGTCGACGCCCGACGACGAAATCCCGTTCTAGAGACTAGCCGGCGCCGAGCGGCGCGTGCGTCGCGTCCAAAACAATTCACCTGGCTCAAGAAAATGTTCGAGCCGCGTTGCTGCAGCGTGGCCGGCTCCGACCAGCAATTGAGGCCAGCGCTTCTTGGGAGACTGCCAGTGCCTGCTTCATGGTCGCCGTCGAAAGGCAGGCCAGTCATGGCAATGATGTCGGATTCCGAGGTGCGTAGCCTCGCGAACACGCTCGAAAACTACGAAGCGCGCGAAAAGCGTCGCGAGCTCGAGAAGCGCGAGGAGAGGAAGGAGAGCCAACGCAAATGGATGGAGCTCCTTTACACCGGGGCTGGTGTCGCCGGCGCCGCGGGCATCGGCTTCATGCACGGCCGTTTCGAGGACGACCAAGGCAACTTCTTCATCCCGCGCACGACGTTGCCAGCCGACATCACCGTCGGCACGTTGGGCGTGCTGGTTGGCTTTGGGATGGGTTACATGGGCAAGCGGGAGGGGGGTAAGAAGGAAGAGGGCTCGGAAGCTGGGAGGGCTATTTTTCAGCTGTCCCGCGGCATCCTGGATGGCGCCACCGCCATGTACTTCCGCAAACACGCCCGCGCCGGA
>DATEDZ010000011.1:0-71485 GCA_035281385.1 Polyangiaceae bacterium | reverse complement strand
CCCCACGCTGCACGGGCTGCTCGCCGAGTACGACACGCCGGATCAACTCATCCACGCCTCGGAAAAGGTGCGCGATGCCGGCTTCGAGAAGTGGGACACCTACAGCCCGTTCCCGGTGCACGGCATCGACGCCGCCATGGGTATCAAGATGACGGTGCTGCCGTGGATCGTGCTGGGCGCCGGTCTCACGGGTCTGGCCACCGCCATCACGATGCAGTGGTGGATGAACGCCTACGACTACCCGTGGCTGATCAGCGGCAAACCGATTTGGAGCATCCCGGCCAACGTACCGGTCATGTTCGAGCTCACCGTGCTGTTTAGCGCCATCACGACGCTGGTCGGCATGCTGATGCTGAACGGCCTGCCACATCCGTCGCACCCGCTCGACCTGGTGCGGCGCTTCGCGCGCTCTACGGACGACAAGTTCTTCCTGCTGATTCAGGCGGCGGATCCCAAGTTCGACGACAAGGAAGCGCGCGACCTGATCGCCTCCACGCACCCCGTAGCGTTCGAGGACGTGATGGAGGATCGCATCACCTCCGATCGCATGCCGGCGGCGCTGGTCTACGGCTTGATCGTGGTGACGTGTGCGGCGGCGGTGCCGGTGGCGCTGGCCGTCAAGGCTCGTCACTCCAAGAGCGACAAGCCCCGCATTCACCTCATCCAGGACATGGATTCGCAGCCCAAGTACAAGGCGCAGCGCGAAAATCCCATCTTCGCCGACGGTCGCTCGCAGCGCGAGCCGCTGGCCGGCACGGTCCCGGTCGGTCACCTGAACGAGGACGACCACTTCTATCGCGGTCGTGCGCACGGCGGTTGGGCCCGCACCTTCCCCGCGCAGGTGGAGCTCAGCGAGGCCACGATGGAGCGCGGCAAGCAGCGCTTCGGCATCTACTGCACGCCTTGCCACGGCCTGGGCGGTCTGGGCGACGGCATGGTGCACAAGCGCGCTGAGGGGCTGGCGCAGGGCGGATGGATTCCGCCGACCAACGTGACGCAGGAGTACCTGCGCATGATGCCGGTCGGTGAGCTCTACAATAGCATTTCGAACGGCATCCGAAACATGCCCGCCTACGGCGCCCAGATCAGCCCCGAGGATCGCTGGGCCATCGTCATGTACGTGCGCGCCCTGCAGCGCAGCCAGGCCGGCACGCTCGGCGACGTGCCCGAGTCCGAACGCGGCAGCTTGAAGTGAGACCCGAAATGGCAACGGAAAAAGGCAAGAAGGACGAGGGCAAGGAGCCCAAGAAGGCAGCCGGCGGTGGCGATGGTGGCGGCAGGTCCGGCGGCTCCGGCGACGGCGGCCCCGACTACGCGGGTGACAACATCCGCCTCGGCGCCGCGGGCCAGTCACTGCTCACCAAAGCCGCGGCCGTCGGAGCTGCGGCGCTGGCGGCTGCGGTCGCGCTCGGCTCGATGGCAGGCGACGACTTTCGCCACTTCTCGCTCTCGTACCTCACCGCGTATGCGTGGCTGCTGGCCCTCAACTTGGGCGCGCTGTTCTGGGTCACGCTGCAGAACCTGGTCAACGCGCACTGGAGCATCGTGCTCCGGCGCGTGGGCGAGCTGTTCGCGGCGCAGGCACCCGTGATGGCCCTTTTGGCCCTGCCGATCGTGGTGCCCATCTTCATGGGCCACTCCTCGATCTACATCTGGTCGGACGCCCACAACGTGCACGGCAATCACCTGCTCGAGCACAAGCAGGCCTACCTGAACCCGACCGCTTTCCTGATCCGGTTCGTCGTTTACTTCGGCTTCTGGATCTGGCTGTCGCGCTTCTTCCTGAATAGCTCGCTTGCCCAGGACAAGGCCAAGGACGGTAAGGACCTGATGGGCAAGATGCGGGTCGTGGCCGGCCCCAGCATGATCGCCTGGGCCCTGACCATGACGTTCTGCGCCATCGACCTGCTCATGTCGCTCGACCCGATGTGGTTCAGCACCATCTTCGGCGTCTACTTCCTGGCCAGCTGCGTGCTCGGCAACAACTCGTTCATGGCGCTCGTGGCGATGTGGCTCAACAATCGCGGCATTCTGGCCAAGAGCGTGACGACCGAGCATTTCCACGACCTCGGCAAGATGATGTTCGCGTTTACGGTGTTCTGGGCCTACATCGGGTTTTCCCAGTTCATGCTGATCTGGTACGCCAACATCCCGGAGGAGACGGGCTGGTTCAAGGAGCGCTTCGCGGGCGGCTGGACCGGCGGCAGCTGGGGCACGCTCAGCGCGGTGCTACTGTTTGGCCACTTCGTGATCCCGTTTTTCGGCCTGCTCTCGCGCCACATCAAGCGCAAGCGTGCGACGCTGGCGTTTTGGGCCGTCTGGCAGCTGGTGATGATCTACCTCGACATGTACTGGCTGGTGATGCCTACCCTGCACAAGACTGCTGGCGGTCACGGCGCTCATGCCGCAGCTTACGACGCGGTCGGCGCCACCGCTCACGCCTTGCCGTTCAGTCTGCTCGACCTGTGCTGCGTGGTCGGTGTGCTGGCCGTGTACATCGCCGGCTGGGCCCTGCGCGCCAAAAACCTCAACCTCATGGCCACGGGCGACCCGCGCCTGCCCAAGTCGCTGGCGTTCACGAACCTCTGAGCCATGGCAACCGAATCCGACAACGTCAATTCTGGTGCGCTCGGCACCCTGGTAGCGGTCGGCACCTTCGCGATGCTCGGCATCTCGCTGGTGGTCACGGCGCTGGTGCGCACCGAGATGGCCGACGAGCTGCAGAAGAAAGAGGTCGCAGCGGATCGCCCCTACCGAGACCTGGTCGCCGAGCAAACTGCGCAGCTCGGTGCGCCGGCCGCTTACAAGGACCGCGCCAAGGGTCTGATCTCGCTGCCCATCGATCGCGCCATGGATCTGGTCGTCTCGGGCCTGGTCAAGGACCCGAACAGCGCCACCCCGCCGCCACCCATCGGCGGTAGCGCCGGGATGGGCGGCGCCACCACTGAAGCGGGCGGCTCCGGTGGTACCGGCGGCATGGGCGGCAGCGGCGGCGGCGTGGCCGCCGAAGGCGAGGCAGAAAAGCCGCCCGCTAAGGAACCCAAGCCCGGCGAAGAGCTCAAGAAGCAGGGCGAGGAGAAGAACGAGGGGGAGGCTGAAAAGCCCGCTCCCAGCAAGCCGGCTCCGAAGCCTGCCCCCGCACCCGCTGCTCCGGGTAGCCCGGCCGCCCCCGCACCCGTCGCTCCCACACCTGCACCCGCCGCTCCGTCACCTGCCCCACCGAATGGTCAATAGCCTGCTCCGCCACGGAGCGAGCGCGCTCGTCGCTGCATCGCTCGCCTTTACCAGCGCCGTTCGGGCGGACCGGGTGCAGGCGCCTGATCGCACCGAGGCGGCTCCCAAGCGTCTGAAGGGCGTTGACGTGATCGAGCACTTGGGTGAGCGAGTTCCGGAGACGCTCGCGTTCCGCGATCAGGACGGCAAACCCGCGACGCTCGCCGACTCACTACACGGCGGCATGCCGGTCGTCCTGACCTTCAACTACTCCAGTTGTCCGATGCTGTGTAGCCTGCAGCTGAGCGGCTTCGTCGAGGGCCTGAAGCAGCTCGACTTCACACTGGGTAAAGAGTTTCGCGTCGTTACGGTGCTGCTCGATCCCAAGGAAACACAGGAAACCGCGCACCGCTTCCGCGCTCGGTACCTGAGCCAATACGCGCGTCCCGGCAGTGAAGCCGGCTGGACCTTCCTGACCGGATCTGAAGCGAACATCCAGGCGCTCGCGAAGGCCGTCGGCTTTTCTTACAACTACAACGAGGCGCGCGGAGAATACGTGCACCCGGCCGCGATCACGCTGCTTGCGCCAGACGGCAAGGTGGCGCGTTACCTGTACGGGCTGGAGTATTCGGAAAAGACTCTACGCCTGGGCGTGGTCGAGGCTTCGGAAGGCCGCGTCGGCTCCAGCCTGGATCGGCTGATCCTTTATTGTTTTCACTACGACTCCACGGAAGGCCGCTACGCGCCGATCGCAGCCCGCATCATGCAGATCGGCGGGGCGGTGACGGTTGTCCTGCTCGCAGGGTTTCTCACGATTCTCATTCGGCGCGATAGGAAGCGCATCTTGCTCGAAAGCACAGCGCAATGACTCTCCATCTGCTCGCCCTGCTGGGTGACCCCTCGAAGCTGCCCGTCTCGCCGCCGTCGGAATCGTTCTGGCTGCCGGTCGACGCTTCGGTCACCTCGCGCAACATCGACTGGGTCTGGGACTTCATGGTCTGGATGAGCGTGCTGAGCGCGTTGGCCATCTTCGTGGCGATGTTCCACCTCATCACGAAGTACAAAGCCAAGTCGCGCGCCGCCAACGAGGAAGCCGAAAAGAGCGCCGAGCACAACACCACGCTCGAAATCACCTGGTCGGTCTTGCCGCTGTTCGTGTGCATCGCGCTGTTCGTCTGGGGCTTCAAGGGTTTCGTGGACCTGCGCACTCCGCCCAAGGAGGCGATGGAGCTGCACGCCACCGGCCAGAAATGGAAGTGGACCTTCGACTACAAGTGCGCGGCCGGCGGCATGACCGAGGACACGCTGCACGTGCCGATCGATAGGCCGGTGCGCATGGTCATAAGCTCGGTCGACGTGCTGCACTCGCTGTACTTCCCCTCGTTTCGCACCAAGATGGATGCGGTGCCAGGCCGCTACACCGACCTGTGGTTCCAGGCCACCAAGGCCGGCGATTTCCCGATCTTCTGCGCCGAATACTGCGGCACGTCGCACTCGGACATGCTGGCGCACGCCGTCGTGCACCCGCCGGGTGAGTACGAGAAGTGGCTGGACGACGCGTGCAAGAAGGCCGACTCGCTCGTCGGACCCGAGCGCGGCAAGCAGCTGTTCACCAAGCAAGGCTGCGACACCTGCCACACCATCGACGGCACGCCCAAGATTGGACCGACCTGGAAGGGCATGTTTGGCAAGATGGAAACGATGGCCGACGGCAGCAGCCACAAGGTCGACGAGAACTACCTGCGCGAATCGATGTTGGATCCGGCCGCCAAGGTCGTGAAGGGCTTCGCGCCCTCCATGCCTACCTACCAGGGCAAGCTGAGCGACAAGGACCTCGACGGCCTCATCGAGTACATGAAGACGCTGAAGTGAAGGATTAGAAGCCATGGCAACTACAGCCGATGCGGGCATTCCCCCAGCCAAGGGCGCCGACCCCAACTACCTGACCCACGACAAGGGCTTCGCGTCCTGGGCGCTCACGCTCGACCACAAGCGCATCGGCGTGATGTACCTGGTGAGCGTGCTGACCGCGTTTGCGCTAGGCGGGCTGTTCGCGCTGCTGGTTCGAACCGAGCTCTGGTCTCCGGGCGAGACCATCATGAAGCACGACACCTACAACCAGATGTTCACGCTGCACGGCGCGATCATGGTGTTTTTGGTGATCATCCCGGGCATCCCGGCCGCGCTCGGCAACATCATCTTGCCGCTGCAGCTCGGCGCCAAGGACGTGGCCTTCCCGAAGCTGAATCTAGCCAGTTACTACCTGTGGATCCTCGGGTGCATCCTGATGTTGACCTCGCTGGTCATCAACGCGGCCGACACAGGCTGGACCTTCTACGCCCCTTACAGCACCACGACCGAGACGGCGGTGGTGCCGGCGGCGTTCGGCGCGTTCGTGCTCGGTTTCAGCTCGATTTTCACAGGACTGAACTTCATCGTCACGATCCACAAGCTGCGCCCGCCTGGCATGACCTTCTTCCGCATGCCGCTGTTCGTGTGGGCGCTGTATTCGACCGCGCTGATTCAGGTGCTGGCCACGCCGGTCATCGGCATCACGCTCTTGATGATGATCATCGAGCGCGTGTTCGGGCTCGGTATCTTCGACCCGGCCCTGGGCGGCGACCCGGTGCTGTTCCAGCATTTCTTCTGGTTCTACTCGCATCCCGCGGTCTACATCATGGTCGTGCCGGGCTTCGGCGTGGTCAGCGAGATCATCCCGGTTTTTTCGCGCAAGCGCCTATTCGGCTACCAGTTCATCGCCATCAGCAGCCTGGCCATCGCGTTTTTGGGCTTTCTGGTCTGGGGCCACCACATGTTCACCAGCGGTCAGTCAGTGCTGGCCGGCACCATCTTCAGCGCCATCACCTTCCTGATCGCGATCCCGACCGCTATCAAGATCTTCAACTGGATCTCGACCATGTACAAAGGTCGCATCCACCTCGACACGCCCATGCTCTACGCGCTGGCGTTCCTGTGGGTGTTCACGATCGGAGGGCTCACCGGCATCTTCCTGGCCGTGATGGGCGTCGACATCCACTTGCACGATACGTACTTCGTCGTCGCGCACTTCCACTACGTGATGATGGGCGGCGCCATCACGGCCTTCCTGGGTGGCCTCCACTACTGGTTCCCCAAGGCTTTCGGCGTGATGTACAACGAACGCACCGGGCAGATCGGCGCGCTGATCGTCTTTTTCGGTCTGAACCTGACGTTCTTCCCGCAGTTCATCATGGGCAGCCAGGGCATGCCGCGCCGCTACTACAACTACCTGCCCGAGTTTCAGAGCATGCATCAGCTGTCCACCCTGGGCGCGTTCACGCTGGGTCTGGGGTTCCTGCTCACCGCGATCTCGCTGGGTCGTTCACTCAAGGTCGGGAAGAAGGCCGCCGCCAATCCGTGGGGTGGCACCACATTGGAGTGGAGCACCTCGTCGCCTCCGCCCTATTACAACTTTCAAACTCCTCCGCCCGTTACTCAAGGCCCCTACGACGGCTACGAGAACCTCACCTACGACGAGAAAATTGGCGGCTACGTTCCCAAGAAGGCTTGAGACCGGACTACCACGATGGCCGAACCCAGCACCGAACCTCAGGCCCCCAAGAAGTCCGCGCCGCCGCCGGCCGCCCATGACCACGGTCATGACGACCATGGCCACGGCGATCACGACCCCATCCACGCCGCCAACCCGCACCTGGCGCATCACTTCGATACGCCGCAGCAGCAGTTCGATGCCGGCAAGATGGGCATCTGGCTGTTTCTGCTGACCGAGGTGTTGTTCTTCGCGGGGCTGTTCTGCGCCTACACGGTGTACCGGGCGATGCACCCGGAGGTGTTCGTTTACGCGCACTACTTCCTGGATACCAAGCTCGGCGCCGTAAACACCTGCGTGCTCTTGATCTCGAGCCTCACGGCGGCTTGGGCGGTGCGGAACGCTCAGCTGCGCGAGCAGAAGATGTTGATCATCAACATCTTGATCACCATCGCGTGCGCCTGCACCTTCATGGTGGTCAAGTACTTCGAGTATTCGCACAAGTACCACGACGGACTTTTGCCCGGTAAGCGCTTCCAGCCCACCGAGCAGATCTGGGAGCTCAAGACTTTCAAGGACAAGCACCCGGAGGCCGCGGAGTACGCCGAGAAGCTGCACAAGCGCGCCGAGCACGCCGAGAAGGCTGGCACACCCGTCACGGGCACCGCCGAGCAAGCGCCATCGGCCGGCGCCGAGGCCAAGGCAGTGCTCGCCGTCGAAAAGCCGACGCACGAGCAAATCGAGCCGCTGATTGCCGCGGGATTGGTCGGTCCGCGGACGCTGGACCCGGCCGCGCCCATCTCACGGCCGCGCATGGCCCACGTGTTCTTCGGCATCTACTTCTTCATGACTGGTCTGCACGGTTTTCACGTGCTGGTGGGTATCGGCATCTGGATTTGGATGCTGATGAAGGCAGTCAAGGGCCAGTTCGGCCCCAACTACTTCGGACCGATCGACTTTACGGCCCTGTACTGGCACTTGGTCGACTTGATCTGGATCTACTTGTTTCCGCTTCTCTACCTGATTCATTAGGGCAGCCTCATGAATGAGGCTCGCCCTAACCTTGTCCTTCGGGAGCTCAGCTCCCGCCCCAGGAAGTGAATTCCTGGGGCCCCACCCTCAGGTTTTGGGGCCCCAACCCCAAAACAATCGGCAAAAGCGACACCATGAGCGACGACAAGCCCGAAGCCAGCGAGAACCAGACCGAAGACACACCCGACGAGGCCGGTGAAGTGACGACCACCGACGCCCGGGAAACCGAGGCGGAAGGCAGCGAGCTCGACATGGCCGCCAAACCTGCTCCCGACGAACCCCGCGACAGCACGCACAGCCACAGCCCGGGTCATGGCCACGGCAACCCAGGCCACGGGCACGACCACGGCCTGGCCCACACCACGCCGGTCTCGCTGCTGTTCATCATCCTCGGCATCCTGCTTTTCCTGACGGTCGCCACCGTCGCAGTCACGTCGATTGACTTGGGCGCTCAAGGCAACCTGATCGTCGCCATGGTCATTGCGACCGTGAAAGCAGCGCTGGTCTGCACCTTCTTCATGCATCTACTCTGGGACAAGAAGTTCAACACCATCCTGTTTTTGACGTCGGTGCTGTTCCTGATCTTGTTCCTGTCGATGGCCACCACCGACCGCGGTGAGTACCAGCACGACGTCGACACCTACCGCGCCATCCAAATCGCCCCCAAATAGATACGGACCGGGCAAACAGGGAGGTGGGGAGGCGGGGAGGTTTGTTTGTTGGTTCTGCCAACCGAGACCTCGACGCTAGCCCACGCGTCGAGATCAACAGTCTCACCCACCCCAAAATCTCCCCGTCTCCCCGCCTCCCCGTTCTCTCGCCCGTTCAGCGACTGGCAACGGCTGCCACAGGGCGTGTCCAGAGCGTGTCGGAGATTTCGAGGACTAGGGCGTCGATGCGCTTGCGGGCTTCGGCGTGCTGGCCGGAGATGCCGGTCACCAGGATCGAGAAGCTGACGCCGGTTTGCTGATCGGGGCCGAACACGTAGCCGCTGAGCGCGACCACTTCGCGGAGTGTGCCGGTCTTGGCGTGCACCGAGCGGCGATTGGTGAGGGCGAAGAAGCGGGTGCGCAGCGTGCCGTCGAGACCGCCGACCGCGAGCTGGTCCTGGAAGGCGCGCGAGATCAGCGGGTCCAGGTAGGCCGATTCGAGCAGGCGCGTGAGCGTTCGAGCGCTGACACGATTCGCATCGTACAGCCCCGAGCCGTTCCCCACCTTCAGGCCATCGCCTTCGAGCTGGCGGCTCTTCAGCCATTCGGTGATGGCCAGCGAGGCCTTCTCGGCGCTGCCGGGTTGGCCCTTGACCCTGGCTCCGATGGCCTTGAACAGCGTCTCGGCGTAGAAGTTGTCACTGGCTTTGCCCAACTGTCCCATGAGCTCGGAGAGATTTTCGGAATCGCGTCCCACGAGCTCGACGCGCTCGTCCTCACCGCCCTTTTTCACGTCGCCCTGCACGGCAACGCCGGCGTCCAGCAGTGTGCGCTTCAACACAGCACCCGCGTAGATCTCGGGGTTGTCGATACGTCGCGACAGGTGGATCACCTTGTCCCCCTCCGGCACTCCCCCGCTCGCGTGGGCGCCGAGCTGCGTGCCCTGGGGCTTCATGGTCAGGCCGACATGGTCGCGCTTCTTGCCTCTTTCGGTGCGCACTTCGCCTTGCAGCACTGACACGTAGCCGGGCGGCTCGAACTCGAGTCGCGCGGCCTGTCCGGGCTTGGTCGGAAACACGTGCAGCGTGGTCGAGTTGCGATCCAGCGCCACCGCGCTGACCGGCGCGCGAAAGGTAGCCCACTCAGCGGGCTGCTGATCGAACGCGGGCGGCGTGTACTGATCATCGAAGGCGCTCTGGTCGACCAGGATATCGCCCGCCACACGCTTGAGCCCCAGCGCAACCAGACGCTCGGAGAAGCCGCGCAGGTCCTCGTAGCTGAAGGTGGGGTCGCCGTTGCCGCGGATCACCAGCCGCTGTGCCACGCCGTCCTCGATCTTGCCCAGCACGCCGACGTGAAATCGATAGTCCTGCCCCAGCACCGAAAGCGCTACCGCGGCGGTCAAGAGCTTCTGGTTCGAAGCGGGGTTGAGCGACAGCTCGGCGCCGTCCGCCAGAAGCTCACGACCGCTGCCGAGGTCGCGCAGGGCAAAGCCCAAATCACCCTTGCGGGTTTTCACCCAGCTGGACAGCGCCTGGAGCTTGGGTCCGAGCCTGGCCGAAAGCTGGCTGGGCGCCGGAGCCGGCCGTGCAATCGGGACTGGTGCGACGCGAGGCTCCGGGGGAGCGGGAGTCGGCGGAGGGGCCGGGGCCAGCACGGGGGCGGGCTCATCGTTCGGAAACGCAGCCGCCGCGGGCAGCGCCGCTGGGCTGGCAGCACCCCGCGCGCCCGGCTCCCCCCAACAGGCCATCGCGGTGAGCACGAAAATGGCCACCAGGCGCGGGGAACGCCGGTAGGGCAGGCGCAACGCCAAGCGGTCAAAGAGGGTCGAGTCCACGGCTGCTTGCTTCAGTTATTCCTCTCCCAGCGGCTGGGGCAAAAAGCTGGCATCCCGGAGGGTAGAAAGGCACAGTCCGCCCGTGCGATTCCGCCTCCTCGCCCCCGTCGTTCTGGCCGCCCTCGGGTGCTCGCTCGCGCCGCCCGCGCAGGCGCAGGACCTTAGCCTCCCGCCGCCTAGCCTAAAGCCTCCGGCCAGCCCGGCGGCGGATCTGCCGCCACCCGGCGCGCGGTTAACGCATGTCGTGGCAGGCGGCGCAGTGACCCTGACCTCGTACGGGCTCGCGGTGGGCTCCTCGTACCTGTTCTCCGACACGCGCGGCGCCAAGGACCTGCGCATTCCCATCGCGGGGCCGTGGATGGCCCTGGCGCAGACCGGCTGCCCGAGCGGTGATCCGGATTGCAGCGTGGTGCCGCTGGTCTTGGGCGCGATCTTCCAGGTGGTCGACGGTGTCACTCAGATCGGAGGCCTCGCGATCATCGGCGAGGGATTGTTTCTGAATACGTCGAGCTCACGACCTGCGCCGCGCAACGCCAATGGTCCCAGCTTGCGAGCCGTCCCCATGGACTTCGGTCCAGGCAGCGCGGGCCTGGGCTTCGTCGGTACTTTCTGAGCGAAAACACGGGCGCACGCGCCACAGTTAACGCGGAATTTCGGCAGCCCGCTGGCGGGGCTCCAAAGCGGGAGGTGCGGGCGAGCGCGGGGCATGATACGGGAAGGTCCGACATGGAGATCCTCCAGTGAGTCGGCGAACCAAGTTCGTACTGGTCACCGGCGGTGTCGTCTCCTCGATCGGCAAGGGACTCACGTCCGCGTCGATCGGCGCGTTGATGGAAGCGCGCGGGCTACGTGTCACGCACATGAAGCTCGACCCGTACATCAACGTCGACCCAGGGACGATGTCGCCGTATCAGCACGGCGAGGTGTTCGTAACCGATGACGGGGCCGAAACGGACCTCGACCTCGGTCACTACGAGCGCTTCACCGCGTGCCGTCTAACCCGCCAAGCCAACGTCACCACCGGCCGCATCTACGAGGCCGTGATCACCAAGGAGCGACGCGGTGAGTACCTGGGTGCAACGGTGCAGGTGATTCCGCACATCACCGACGAGATCAAGGCGCGCATCCGTGAAGCCACGGACGGCGCTGACATGGCGATTATAGAAGTGGGCGGTACGGTCGGCGACATCGAGTCGCTGCCGTTCTTGGAGGCCATCCGCCAGCTCAAGCTGGAGGCAGGCGCTGAAAATGCGCTCAGCGTGCACGTCACACTGGTGCCACACATCCCTACCGCGGGTGAGCTGAAGACCAAGCCGACGCAGCACTCGGTGCGCGAGATGCGCGAGATCGGCATCCAGCCCGACATCCTGATTTGCCGTTGTGATCGGCCGATCCCCCGCGGTCTGAAGGAAAAGATCGCGCTGTTCTCCAACGTGGCCGTAGACAGCGTGATCTCCGCGGTGGACGTGGGCTGCATCTACGAGCTGCCGCTGGTTTTGCATGCCGAGGGTCTCGACGGTCAGGTCGCCGAGCGGCTCAACATCTGGTCGCGCCAGCCCGAACTGTCGAGCTGGAAGCGCACGGTGGAGACGTTCAAGAAGCCGGCCCACGGCAGCGTGAAGATTGGCGTGGTCGGCAAGTACGTGCACCTCAAGGACAGCTACAAGTCGCTGCATGAATCGCTGGTTCACGGTGGTCTTGCCAACGATCTGGCGGTGCAGCTCGAGTACATCGATTCGGAGCAGATCGAGCGCGGTGGCGCGAGCGTGCTGTCCGGGCTGGACGGAGTGCTGGTGCCGGGCGGCTTTGGCGACCGCGGCGTGGAGGGCAAGATAGCTGCCATCCGCTACGCGCGTGAAAACGGCGTGCCGTTCTTCGGCATTTGTCTGGGTATGCAGCTGGCGGTGATCGAGTTCGCACGCAACGTATGCGGGCTCAAACAAGCCAGCTCGACCGAGTTCCAGAAGGACTGCCCGGAGCCGCTGATCGACCTGATGCCGGATCAGCGTGGCGTGAAGGACAAAGGCGGCACGATGCGCCTCGGCGCGTACCCGTGCGTCCTGAAGTCCGGCAGCCGCGCGCTCGAGATCTACAAGAAGGAAGAGATCTCGGAGCGCCACCGCCACCGCTTCGAGGTCAACAACGACTTCCGGGATGCCCTCACCGAAGAGGGCCTGATCCTGAGCGGCACCAGCCCGGACAACCGGCTGGTGGAGATCGTCGAGCTGCCGAATCACCCTCATTTCTTGGGGTGTCAGTTCCATCCGGAGTTCAAGAGCCGGCCGATGGCCGCTCACCCCCTGTTTTCGAGCTTCGTGGCCGCAGCGTGCCAGCGGCGCGATTCGCTGGCCAAGTCGGCGCAGCGCGAAGGCAGCGCGACCAGCGAGCCCAGCAGCAGCACCGTGAACTGAACGGCTTGGGACGGGTAAGAATCGCCAAGACCGCCAAGGAGACGCCAAGGCCGCCAAGCGAGAGATTTGGGGGTTCGAGCGGGGCTGGTATAACCGGGGCGATGCGTGCCAGTTGGGTTTTGGTCGCTTATGTGCTGTCGGGCGTCATCGGCTGCGGCGGAGCTCGGCCGGAGGTGCGGGCGGCGCTCACCGGGACGCTGCCGGAGCTACAGCGCGAGATTGCCGCCGCTGAAAAACGCGAGCCACTCTCGGAGCAGCAGCTCGAGCAGTTGGCCCGGGCCGTGGCCGAGCGTGAGATCACCGGGGCCAACGGCGCCGACGGTGCGCAGCAGCTGGCAGTGTTCCGCCCCTGTCTGCAGCGCGTCGAGCTGCCGATGAGCGAGCGGGCTGGACGCGGTGACGAGCCGGCGGCCGTGGCCACGCTGCTGCTATTCGAGGCCGGCAAGCGCGACGCCGTGGATTTGGTGACGCGCTATCAGGCGGCCGACAGCGGCGCGTTCCGGGCGCTGGCCGCACGCGCCAGCCTGTCGAGCTCCCAGGCGGAGCTACGGCGCCGCTACTTCACCGATCCCGACGAGCGCGTGCGCCGGGGCGCCTTCGAAGCTGCCGTGAAGGCGCCGGTCGCGGCCCATCTACCTGATCTGCTCGAGGCCGCCCGGCTCGACCCGAGTGGCGGAAATCGCTCGCGCGCCGCGCAAGCGGTCGGCCGCATCGGCGGTGAGGCCGCGGTGCTGGGCTTGATGGACCTGTTCGCTGCTGGCGACGAGCAAGAGCAGCTGGCAGTGCTCGACGCCTGGTCCGACCCGCGCAGCTTTGCCCACGGCGGTGAGCGGCAGCTGTCGCGTGCCCTCAGCGGCGCGGGCATGGTCCCCGTGTCGGCGGCAAGCCTGCTGCTGCGCTCGCGCGAGTCGCGCGCAGCAGCCATCGCGGTGCTGGCCCGCGCCATCGCCGAGGGCAGTGATGATGAGCGAAGGCTGGCGCTGAGCTCGGTGCCGCTGCAAGACTTGCAGATCAAGGAGGCCCTCGAAAAAGCGGCCGAGAGCCCCTCGCCGGAGGTGACGCCGCTGGTCCTGTCGCGACTGGCAGAGCTGCCCGGCAAGGCCCAAAAGGCCCGCGAGCGCTTGGAGAAGCTGGCCCAGGACAAGTCGGACTACGGGCTCGAAGCGAGCTACGCACTGGCTCAGCTCGGCTCCGCGCGCGCCATCTCGCGCCTGGAGCAGGAGCTCTCGCATCAGCGCTCCTCCCGGCGCCTGCGCGCGGCCATCACGCTGGTCGGACTGGGCAAGCGCCAGCGCCTGGCGCCTCGTCTTGCGGATCAGGATCCGCTGGTGCGCGCCACGCTGGCCTGCCGGCTCACGGAGGTCCTCTGAGCCGAGCGCTGCTGGTCTGTGTGCTGTGCTGCGCGACGCTCGGCTGCGTCCGGGACGCCGTGCTCGAAAACGACGTGCGCAGTGCGCAGTGGAAGGCGCGCACCCTCTCGACCCAGAGCGACCTGAACGTCGCCGAAGCAGCGCTGGCGGCGCAGCTGGTGGAGCTCGAGGCGCTCTACCAGCGTGATCCCGGCGATCCGCGGGTGCTGGGTCTGCTCGACGCGGGCTACGGCTTGCTCGCGCAGGGCTTCATCGAGGCGCGACGCCTGGCTGCGGTGTCGGAAGGTGATTCCGCGCGCGTCGCCAAGGAGGTAGAGAACGCCGCGCAAGCGGAGGCACGCGCCAAGTTCTATCGGGCTAGTTTGTCGGGCGCGACTCCGTCCGCACGCATGGCGCTCACGGGTGCGCTGTCCGAGGCGGAGCGCGCGTGCCAGCGTCACGAGCGCCAGGGCTACGAGCGGCAGCTGCACGCGCTCCTGGTCGAGCCCGAAGGCGATCCCGAGCAGCGACTGAAGCGCGCGCTGCTGCGGCGTCTGGCGAGCGCCTGGCTGCTGCCCGGCGTTTCCGCGCGCTGCGGCTTTTGACGAAAGCGGCTCAGTCGGGCCGCCCATTTTTCTCAAAGCTGGATGGTCTTCCAGTCCCCGCTGCGAAACTTCCAGATCATGACACTGGTGAGCAACACCACGTAGATGAGCGCGGCAGTCCAGATCCCCACCAGGCCAACTCCGAACGTGATACCGAGTAGCCAGGCCAGGGGCACCAGGCAACCGAAATGTAGGATCAGCTCGACGATCATCACGAAGCGTGTGTTGCCGGCCCCGAACAGCGCTTGCGTCAGGATCATGCCGACCGCTATCAGCGGGGTGGCAAGGCCCATCATGACCATGGGCATGTGGGCCGCCTCGAACACGGCCGGGCTCCTCGTCACCAGGTGTAGGATCCGATCGGTCAGGATCACGCCTTCCAATAGCCCCACCACGCCGAAAATGATCAGGCCGAGCCGCACCGAGACCCAGCCGAACTTCTCCGCCTCGTCGCTCTTACCGCTGCCCAGGCACTGACTGACCAGCGTGGCGGTGGAAGTACCGAAGGCCAGGCAGGCCGTGAACGTGAGCTTGAGCACCCCCACGATCACGGTCGTAGCCGCGCCGTTGACCGCCTCGGGCTTGCCGCCGGGACAGTCCGGCGCGACCAGCGAGGCGTGCATGATCGTATCCAGCTTGCTCACGATCATCGCAAACAGCATGAAACCACTCATCACGGCCACCGTCGCGACCGCGCTCGGAATCGAGAGCCGCAAGACACGCCCGAGCAGGTCGCGCGAAAGGCATTTCAGGTTGAACGGCTCGTGGACTTGGCGATAACGCGAAAGGGTAGCCCAGCCGACCATGACGGCCAGACCTACCCAGGACGAAGCAGCCCCCGCCAGACCCGCGCCGGCCATGCCCATGCGCGGCGCACCCCACTTGCCGAAAATGAAGGCAATGCACAAGAGCACGTTGATCACGTTCATAATCACGCTTGCGATCATGTGGACATGCGTCTTGCCGATGCCGTCGAAGAAGGCCTTGAACGAGAACGTGATCGCCATCGATGTGATGCCGAGCAGGCGGTAGTTCAGGTAAGAGACGGCGACTGCGCGCACCTCCGGTGATTCGACCAGCACGCCCAGCGCGCTCGGAATGACCAGGTAGCCGAGCAAGGTAAACGCCACACCCGCGCTGAGCGAGAACACCCAGGAATTGGCCAGCACCGCGCCCGCGTCGACGTTGCGACCTTGCGCGAAGCGGCGCGCGGCCAGCGCCTGCGTGCCTACCGAGATAGCGCTCAGCGATCCGCCGAACATCCAAAGCAGCAGCAAGCACGGCAGGAGCGCCGCCTGGGCGTACGACGAGTCCGGGCAGCCCAGCCAGGCGAAGAAGATGATATCGACTTCGTTGACTGCGCTCTGGGCCAGCATCGCCAGCACCGTCGGCAGCGCCAGCCTGAGGACGATGCGGGACTTGGACCCGGTCAGATCCAGAGGGGCGGCAGACACGCTGGGGGATAGAGCCACGGACCCCGGGGTTTTAGGGACTGCCGGGCTCCCCCGGCAAGTGAGTTCTTGTCGAAGTTACTGAGACAACGCAAGCTTCTGCCCGCGCATCTCGTCGAGCAGCGTCTTTGCGTCGGGCGAAGTGGGATCTTCCTTGATCACGCCCTGAATGAGTGCCAGCGCGCGCTCCTTGTGGCCCGTGGCGCGCTCCAGCCTGGCCAGCGCGAGGCGTGCCTCGGACGTGGGATCGAGCAGCGTCCAGCGCCGCGCCGCTTTGACGGCTTCACCCCACGCCGCAGTCTGCTCGGCGCGCGTAGCCAGAGCCTTGTGCAGAGCTGCATCGTTCGGTGCCTTCTTGGCAGCACGGCGCAGCATGCCGAGCGCGCGGATCTTTGCGCCGTCGTTCCACAGCGCGTCCACCTTGGCCAGCACTGGGTGATCGCTACTGGTGTCCTTCTCGAGGGCCGCGGCAGCCGCAGGGCCGCCCACTTCCACTTCCTGATCTTCGCTCAGGTCGACCGCTGCGGCAGGAGCTGCGGCAAGGGCGGCCGGGGCCTTTTCGCCTGCCACTTCACCGTCGTCGTCGAGCTCGCTCGTCGCAACCGCCGCGGTAGGCTCGACTGGCACCGGGGGCGCCGCCGGCATGGCGACCGGCTCCTCGGCACGCTCGGTGCCGATGCTGACGACCTTGCGGACTTCCGGCGCTGGCGGCGCACGGTGTGCGACCGCATCGGCGCGGAGCCTGACAACCTCGAGGTACGCGCTCTTCAGCGCCGCGCTGGCGTCGTCGTAGACCTGCGTCTTGCTCAGCGCAGCGCCACCGATGCCCAACACCAGCACCGACATGCCTGCCACCAGGCTCATGGCCAGACCGCGCCGCCGCGACGTCGCATTGGCCCCGCTGGCCGCCTCACGCCCGATGCGCTCCAGCGCCTTGCACAGCTCGCTCGCGGTTTGCGGGCGCTTATCGGGGTCGACGCTGAGCATACTGGCGAGCAGCGCATCGAGTGACTTGGGGATGCTCGCCTCGGGACGGCGCTCGCTGGCGGGCAGCACCGACACGCGTCGCTTCAGATCGAGTAGCTCGACCAGGGTCGCGGCCACGTGCGGCTGGTAGCCGGTGATCAGCTCGTATAGCACTGCGCCCAGCGCGTAGATGTCGCTGCGCGCGTCGGCAGTGCCGGCCGAAGCCTGCTCGGGCGCCATGTACTCGGGCGTCCCGACAACGTGCACGGCCTCGCTGTCGGCAGCGCCGGCGGAGCTCGGCTCGCCTGCCAGGCCGAAGTCGAACAGCTTGACCACGCCGCTCGCGGTAAGGAGCAGGTTACCCGGCTTCACGTCGCGGTGCAGCACACCGGCGCCGTGCGCCGCCTCCAGCGCACGCGCTGCCTGGAGTGCGATGCCGACGGCTTCGCGGTAGCCGAGCTCGCCGTCCTTGGCCAGCTTACGCTCCAGCGACTCACCGACCAGGTACTCCATCGCATAGTAGGGACGGCCGTCCTGGGCGACGCCAAAATCGAAGACCTTGATCAGGTTGTCGTGAGACAGCTGCGCGATGCTGCGCGCCTCAGCGCGGAAGCGATCCACCGCGGTGCCACCGAGCTTGTCGGGATCCAGCAGCTTGAGCGCCACGGTGCGGGAGAGGTCGAGATGCAGTGCCTGGTACACGACGCCCGTCGACCCGCGGCCCAGCTCGCTGACCAGCTTGTAGGGGGTACCGGCGAGCAGCGACGGATCGGCGGCTTCGGCCGAGGGCGGCTCAGGCGAAGCCGGAATCGGCAGCGGACGGGCCTCGGCGGCGCGGTACTCGGCCACCAGGCGCGCAAACTCGGAGCGCGAACGAGCCGGCTCGGCCGGATACAGCCGTCGCATCAGGCTCGACACTCGACCGCGCACGCTGCGGTCGCCATCGGCCATGCTCTGCGCGCGCTGCAGCAAGCGCCCGAGCTCGGTCACCGCCTTGGCGGCGCCCTCGTAGCGGTCTTCGATGCGGGTCGCGGTCAGCCTGGAGATGATCTGGTCGAGCTCGGCGGGGGCGCCGATCAGCTGGGCCAACGGGGCCGGATTGCGCTTGCCGGCGCCGACGAGCGCCATGTGCTGGGAGGCGTCGCCGATCAAGAAGCGGCGGCCGGCAATCAGCTCCCAAAGCATGATGCCAAAGGCGTACAGGTCGGACGGCGCCGCTCCGGGCGTGTTGTTGGCGACCTCGGGGGCGACGTAACCGGGCTTGGCGAACACGATGCCGGCCACGGTGTGGCAGCGGCGATTTTCGGCCCGCGCAGTGCCGAAGTCGATCAGCTTGAGCTCACCGCCGTAGCTGACCATCACGTTTTGCGGGCTGAGGTCGCGGTGGACGATGTCGAGGTGTTTGCCCTCGGCGTCGGTGCGCTCGTGCACGTGGGCCAACGCGTCGCCCAGCATGATGCCGAGCGCGACCGCCTCGGGCCAGCTGATGCGCACGCCGAGCTGTGAGGCGCGGCTGCGCACGTCGCTCAGGTTGCGACCCTCGATGTGCTCGACCACCACGTAGGGCTTGCCTTCCTCATCACTGGTGGCTTCGAGAATCTGGGCGACCCCGGGGTGCTGGAGCTGCGCCTGGATGCGGGCCTCGTCGAGGAAGCGCGCCAGGAAAGAGCGATCGGTTTCATGCTCCTTGCGGATGATCTTGACGACCACCGGTCGCTCGGCGCCTTCGATGCCGCCTGAGGCCGCGAGCAGGACCTCGCCCATGCCTCCGCGCGCTAGTCGCTTGAGCAGCGTGTAGCGCTCGAAGCGACGCGGGAGCGACGGTTCGGCCTGTCCGATCTCAGCGGTGGGTTGGGACTCCGCGCCGTCGAGATCGACGGCAGGATTTTCAAGCGATTTCATCGGATTAGGGAGCGACTCCATGGCCTGCATACCCCGATGGTGCCTATGTCAGATGATGTAGGCAAAGAAAACGCCTACTCGGTCATAGGAATGGGCGCTCGGGTCTGCCGGTTACTGGCGCGGCTTGCTAGGCTCCGGGCCTCGCTTGCCCCGACACATGGGTGACTTTCACCGCACTGCTCGCAGCTCCGGGCTGCGCTTTCTGCTCCGGCTCGCGTCGGTGGTGGCGGCGCTCGTCGTGCTGAGCATGACCAGTCGGGCGTCGGCGGCCACGAGCCCTGCAGTGCCGATGTGCGGTGAACGCGGCGAGAGCATCGACGCACCGCCTATCTTCCGTGCCTACCAGCCGACGATTGCCTTCGCGACGCCCTGTCACCAAGACGAGCTGGTGGCTGGGCATTCCGCGCCGCTCGCTCCGGAGCGCATCGTGGTGCAGGAGCGGCCTGAGCGGGTGTTGGGGTTCGGCGCGCTCGGCATCGCGCAGAGTGAATCCTCCCGCCTTGCGATCGCAACGACTGCGGGTGTGCTCGAACGTCCTGGTTTCGTCGAGTCGCTATTCCGACCGCCGCGAGCCTGAGCCTGACGGCCGTGCCCGGACGCGGTCCGTTCACGCTCGAGCCACACTCATCAGCTATTCAGCGCCTCGCGTGCGAGCGCGCTGGTGTCAGTTTTCACATCGTCATAGTCAAAATACAATAACGGAGTAAGTCATGAACAAAGGAACCGCGATAGTCGGGTTCTTCATCAGCTTCCTCGCGGGCATGTTCCTCATGTGGGGCGTGGACCGTCGAGGCGGCACCGAGATCTCGGCCGACACCGCCAGCGCGGGCGGTGCCGTACCGGATCAGAGCGCAGCCAGTGTCCCGGTCTCTTCGAAGGATCCGCAGTGGGGCAAACCCACTGCGCCGGTCACGATCGTCGAGATCAGCGACTTCGAGTGTCCGTTCTGCAGCCGCGTCGGTCCGACGCTCAAGTCGATCAAGGAGAAGTACGGCCCCGACAAGGTCCGTATCGTCTGGAAGCACAATCCGCTGCCGTTCCACAAGAACGCGCGTGGGGCGCACGAAGCAGCCGCCACCGTCATGGCGCTCTCGGGTAGCGAGGCGTTCTGGAAGTTCCACGACAGCGCTTTCGCGAATGCCAAGGCACTGAACGACGAGAACTACGAGAAGTGGGCAGCCGAGGCTGGCGTGGACAAGGCCAAATTCAAGGCGGCCTACAGCGCCAAGAAGTACGCCTCCAAGGTGGATGAGGACCTCGCCATGTCCAAAAAGATTGGTGCGTCCGGCACGCCGGCATTCCGCATCAACGGGGTGACGCTCAGCGGGGCCCAACCGCTCGAGAAGTTCACCGAGGTCATCGACGCGCAGCTGGCAGAGGCCAAGAAGCTCGTCGCCAGCGGGACCAAGCCGGCCGACGTGTACGTCACTTTGACCAACAAGAACCAGACGGCTCAGCCCGCGCCGAGTAAGGGCAAGGGTGAAGACGCCGAAGAAGAAGACAAGAACGTCTGGCGCGTGCTCGTCCAGGACGACGATCCAATCAAGGGTCCGAAGGACGCGCTCGTCACCATGATCATCTTCTCGGAGTTCCAGTGCCCGTTCTGCAAGCGCGTGGAAGATACGCTGAAGCAGGTCATGGAAGCTTACCCGAACGATCTGCGCATGGTCTGGAAGGACAACACCTTACCCTTCCACCCGCGCGCCAAACCCGCCGCCACCCTGGCCCGTCACGCTTACAAGCTGAAAGGCGACAAGGGGTTCTGGGAAGCCCACGACGCCCTGTTCGCTTCGCAGCCCAAGCTCGAGGACGAAGACCTCAAAGGCATCACCGAGAAGCTCGGCATGCGCTGGGACGACGTGAAGGCCGCCATCGACGGCAACAAGTACGCGGAGAAGCTGGACGCCAGCATGGAGCTGGCGAACGACGTGCAAGCTCGCGGCACGCCGCATTTCTTCATCAATGGTGTGCGGCTGAGCGGTGCTCAACCGCTCGACGCTTTCAAGAAGTCGATCGACGAGCAGCTCGCCAAGGCCAAGGCCCTGGTCGCCAAGGGCACGCCCAAGGCCAAGGTCTATGACGAGCTGATGAAGGACGCCAAGGGTCCGCCCCCGCCGGAGAAGAAGGAAATCGCGGCACCTGACGCGCAGAGCCCCGTCAAGGGCCCCGCGGGCGCCAAGGTCACGATCCAGATCTTCTCCGACTTCGAGTGCCCGTTCTGCAAGCGCGTCGAGCCCACGCTCGCCGAGCTCGAGAAGGAGTACGGCGGCAAGATCAAGCTCGTGTGGCGCCACATGCCGCTGCCGTTCCACAAGGATGCTCCCCTGGCCAGCGAAGCTGCCCAGGAAGCATTCGCGCAGAAGGGCAACGCCGCATTCTGGAAGTTCCACGACAAGCTGTTCGAGAAGACCGGCTCGGGTCCGGACGCCCTCAAGCGCCCGGCTCTCGAGGCGATCGCCGAGGAGCTCGGCCTGAACATGGATAAGTTCAAGGCCGCGCTCGACTCGAGCGCTCACAAGAAAAAGGTCGAAGCCGACACCAAGCTCGGTAACGACGCCGGGATCAGCGGAACGCCTGCGTTCGTGATCAACGGCTACTACCTGAGCGGCGCCCAACCTGCGGCGTCGTTCAAGAAGCTCATCAACCGCGCGCTCAAGGAGGCGGGCGGCTGATGAACGAGGCGCGACGTACGCGGGCGCTGCCAAAAGGCGCCCGCGCGCTCGCGCTGCTGTGCGCGCTTGGCTCGGTCGCCTGCGGCGGAGGTTTCACCGAAAGCGGGCGAGCGAGCCAGGCCGGCACGGAACCGGGACAGATAGACTTCACGTCGCCTAAAAGCCCCGGCTGGCCCGGTTTCGAAGCCGAGGCGAGTGGGCCCCAGCTCAGTGACGCCGACGTGGAGCAGATTGCGACGCTGGTGGCGGCCGAACGCGTTCCGCCGGTGAGCGCCGACAACCCCAGCAAGGGTCCGCCCGGCGCTCGGATCACGCTGCAGGTCTTCAGCGATTTCGAGTGTCCGTTCTGCGTGCGCGTCGCGCCTACCCTAGCGCGCATCGAAGCGCGCTTTCGCGGCCGTCTGCGCCTGGTTTGGCGCAACTATCCCCTGCCCGCGCACGAGCGCGCTCGACCCACGGCACACGTCGCTTTGGCCGTATTCGACCTGGGCGGCAGCGCGGAGTTTTGGAAGCTCCACGACTGGCTCTTCTCAGCGCAGGCTGACCTGACGGACGCCGGCTTGCGGCGTGCGGCTCGACGCCTGGGACTCGGCACCAGCCAGCTCGATCAGGCGCTCGGCAGCCCCAAGTACGAACAACGGATTGCGACGGACGTGGCCGCTGCTGATCTGGCGGGCGTCGAGGGCACGCCGGCGGTCTTCGTCAATCGTTACTACATGATGGGGGCGCGCTCCGAAGCGGAATACGCCATCGTGGTCGAGCGCGCGCTGCACGAAAGCTCTGGCTAGGGCCCGCGAATGGCTAAGTCGGTCGATAATCGCGACCGAGGCGCCCGGCTAGCGAGGCGCGACGCAGGCGCATACTGCTGGTATGTAACTGAGGAGCAACGAAGCCAACCGGGATGGATCGGCCGCGAGGGCGAGCGACTTAGCCATGCGCGGGCCCTAACTGAATCCGATGGAGCGAAGTCTCGGAGGCGCCTTGAAGCTCCAAGCAGCGCCCAGCGCCATTGAGGCCTGCTCAGCGCTTGCGCGCGCGAACGGCGCTGATGGCGTCGTCCAGCTTGTTGGAGCTGCGCAGGCACGGGTAGCAGTCGTCCTTCTTGCGCGCGCCGCAGCCGGTCTTGTCCTGCAGCGGCACCAGCTCGAACAGCGCGCGCTCGTCGGCCTCTTTCTGCAGATCGCCGAGCAAGGCCAGCTTCTCCTCGCAGCCCGCGGAGTAGCGCAGCTTGACGATGGCTCGCAGGCTCGACGTCGCCACTTTCTCGAACGGCGGCGACTGCAGGAAAGTCTCGGCGCGCGACTGTACCCACGGTCGCACGTTGGGTGTGGTCACCAGATCGTAGGCGATGTCGGCACCGCGCGAGCCCATGGCGCCTTCCAGGAGCGCGAACGAGGCGTCGCTGCTGGCCTTGACCTGCGCGGTCTGGAACACCAAGGACGCGACGTGCGTGTTGTTCTGAAAGGAAGGATCGATGGACAGCGCGCGCCCCACCGCGCCGACCGCGCCGGGGTAGTTCTTCTTGGCCGCCAGCTCTCGCGCCAGCTCGACCGCGACGTTGGGGTCTCGCGGGTACTTTTCGAGCAACGCATCGAAGGCCTTGGAGCCTCCTGCCTTGGCTTCGGCCAGCTCGCCGGGGCGCGCGAACGACCCCACCATGGCCGGCTTGCGCGGTGCGACGGGCCCCGGTAGGCCGGTGCTGGGCGGTAGCGCGCTCGGCAGCTCGCGATCGTCGTCCGAGCCAGACAGCACCGACCCGATCGCGCCGAGCAAGCCGAGCACGATCACCAGCGCAAGCGCGGCAGCAGCCCCGAACAGCACGCGCGTTGGTAGATACTGCACTTTGCGCGCCAAGCCCGCCGGCAGCTTGGCGCGTAAGCTCGCGAGCTTCTCGTCCCAATTGCTCATACGCGACCCTGCCAGGCTGCCGAGCGGCGACTCGGTATCGGGAATCGAGCCGCTCCGATCCGGCTTGAGCGCGAACGCGGGCGGCGGGGGCAGTTTCTGCGGCTTCGAGGAGACGGTGATGGCCTCGCGCTTCGCCGAGCTCGGTTCCGGAGCAGGCGGCGCACTGGACGGCGACCCCTCCGGCAGCGTGAAGCGGTAGATGCCGCGCCCCGGGATCGGCGCCAGCAAGCGATTGATCACGTCCACCACCTCGGACGCGGACTGGTAGCGCTCGGAAGCCTCCCGACCCAATAGCTTCATGGCCACCGCCTCGACCGCGGGCGGCACGATGATGCCGGGTGCACGCTCGCTGATCTGGGGCGGCGGCTTGGACAGCTGCTGGCCCAAGATGCCGACCTGACTCTGGCTCGAGAACGGCCGCGAGCCGCAGAGCATTTCGTACAGGATTACTCCGAGCGCATACAGATCCGCGCGCCCATCGACCCCCTGACCGAGCGCTTGCTCGGGCGCCATGTACTCTGGCGTGCCGAAGACCATGCCGGCCTTGGTGATGGGCGTGTGCGCGGGAGTGGAGGGGCCTTCGGGCCTGGTCGGGTGCGGCACCTCACCGATCGGCACCTTGGCGATGCCGAAATCGAGCACCTTCACGAAGTCTGGGTCACCGCCCTTGTCGACCAACATCACGTTCTCTGGCTTGAGATCGCGATGCACGATGTCGAGCGCGTGCGCGCTGCCGAGGCCCGCCGCAATCTGGCGAGCGATGTGTAGGGCTCGCTCGGGCGCGATCGGGCCAGCAGCGATCTCGTCACGCAGGCTCTTGCCCTGTACGTACTCGAGCACCAAAAAGACCGCGCCGTCCGGCAGCTTACCGAAATCGGTGGCGGCAGCCACGTTGGGGTGGTCGATGTTGGCGGCGGCCATGGCTTCGCGCTCGAAACGCGCGACCACCTCGGTCATCGTCGTCAGCTCGCGATGCAGCACCTTGATTGCGAGGCGTTTGCGCATCAGCACGTGCTCGGCCGAATAGACGCGCCCCATGCCTCCTTCGCCGATCAGCGCGTCGATGCGGTAGCGATCGGCGAGCGTCGTGCCCACGCGGGCGTCGGCGCCGCTTTGGCCAGGAGACGTCGGACCGCTCAACTCGGTATCAGTACGGATTGTCGCCGGCCGGCTCGGCAGGCTTGGGTTTCGGCGCCGCGGGTGCTGGCTTCGGCGCCGCCGGTTCTGCAGGCTTCGGCGCGGCGGGCTCGGCCCCCGGCTCCGCTGCCGGGGCCGGCTTCGGCTTGGGCGCGGGAGCTGCCGGTGCTGGTTTGACGACGGGCGTTGGGGGAGCAGCCGGCGCCGGCTTGGTCGCCGCGCTGGGGGCAACGCTCACGGCAGGCGCGGCGCTCGCCGACTCGGCCGGCGCCGCGCTCGGCGTCGGCTCGGGTGGTTTGGGTTCCTCGACGGCCGGCGGCGGTGTCGGCGCTTGAGGTGCTTGAGCCGCGGGAGGCTCGGGGGCGGGCGGTGGTGGCTCTTTCTTGGTCAAGAAGAACACCGCACCGGCCGCCACCGCGATACCGCCCAGGATGATCAAGATCCGGCCACCTCCGCCGTCGGCGGGCGGCGTCTCCGACAAGATCGGTTGAGGCCTGCTCGAGGGTCGCGCGCTGACAGGACGCTCGGCCTGCGCGCGGTCGCCGGCGGTGATGGCGGCCGCGGCGCCGTGGCCACTGGCGGGTTTCTCGCTCTTAGGAGGCTCGGAACGCAGCGTGTGGGGGCCTTTTTCGGCGGCGATTTCCGGCTTCGGTTCCGGTGCCAGCTCGGGAGCGGGTTTGACCGACGCGGGCTTCTTCGAGTCTGGCTTGGTGCCGACTTCCTCGAGGGAACCGCCCGCTTCGCGCAACGCGTCTTGCAGGAGCTCGGCCGCCTGCTTCATCACGGTGCGATCTTCGGGCGCTGGCATGTCCGCCTCGGAGCTCGAGGAGCTCGGGAACATGTTGCCGCCCGCCGCAGAGGGTGGAGGCGCCGACTGGGCTGCTTTCGCGGCAGCGGCAGCCGCGGCCTGAGCGCCCATGGCGCCCAGCCCGATCATGGTCGCCTTACGCGGCGCGCCCGGTTTGGCCATGCTCCCCGCCGTCGGCATCGCGGGGGTCATGGCAGCCGCGGGTGTCGCGCTCGGGGCCGTCCTCGAGCTTCCGCCATCACCGCCGCCTGCTTCGTAGGCCGCGCCGGCATCGGAGCGCGCGCCCACCAGCTGGTCGATGGTCTTGCGTGAGGCATCATCAATCTTGATGAACTTCACGCCCATACCGCTCGGACGCTCCTTGTCGCCCGTTTCGTTCTCGCGCTTCCAGACCACCCGACCCACGCCCTGGATCACCTTCTGATCCTCGGCGATCTTCACCTCGAACTTGAGTAGCGTTCCGGGCGGGAACGGCGACGGGGTCTTGATGAACATGCCGCCACGGCTGACGTCGTGCGAGTGATGCTCGATGAACTCGTCGAGGGTCGCGCTTTTATAGCGGACCGTCATGGTGAGCACCTTCGCGCGGGGGTCTTTTCGCGTTTCCTGCGCCATCAGCTTCTCCGGCTTCTCTTGCTGCTGGCTCATACGCCAGTCGGCCGCGCCAGCGCGACCCAAATCGGGGCCCGCAATCGTAGCGGACCACCCCCCCAAAACCCAACTTCTTCGCGGCTGTAGCGGGACTACAACCCGGCGTGGAGTCAGCTCCACGCTGCGCGTGGGTCGATCTGCGGTCGCGCGGTTTAGCATTTTCAGTACCGATGGAATCCGTGAGGAGGGCCGCTCAGGGCGGGTAGGCTGGGAAAGCCGGCTAGGATGCTCCAAGCCCATGAACCCCCCGCCCCCGCTCGATCACTTTCGCGCCTTCCCGCGCAGGCCCGTCGGTCTGGCAGCGATCGTCAGCCGGGGCGACGGGAGCTGGAAACGTCCCGCGCGTTTACTCGATCTCGGCTTGGGCGGGGCGTGCATGGAGATGCTGGAAGCGCTCCCAAACGGCACCGCGGTGTCGCTGTCGGTGGAAGCGCCGCACTTGTGGGATCCGCTCCTTCTCGAGGGTGAAGTGGTGTGGCTAAACTCGCGGGAAGGCGCGGCGCGCCTGGGTGTGCGGTTTTATCACCGCTCGGGGCGTACGCTGCGCACGCTTACGGAGTTGCTCGAAGCTGAGGCGTATCATTGAGAGTAGTTGTCAGTTGCCAGCAGGGGCCAATAGCCGAGCGCACTTCAGCGCGCCTCGGCTAGATTCCGCGCACCGCGACCAGCGCCGCCGCCACGGCCGCCCAGTCGAAGTGAGGCAAGCCCAGCTCCGCCTGTCGCTCCACCCACAGCACAGCAACCTTGCCGAGCGCATCGGCCTTGGTAGGCGCGAAGTCGCTGATCTGCACCGCATCGGGTGCACGACCCGGCTGTGCAGCTACGTGCCAGCTGCGCTCACCCGACTCGAGGGTGCGGGACGACACCCTGATGTCCAGGTTTGCCTCCTCGCTGGCCAGCTCGTAAACCATCTCTCCCGCGCTGTGGTACTGCGTGATTACCTTGCAGCCGGTCGTCGGCTGCTTCATCCCGACCTCGGTACGTCAGCCTCGTCGTCGCGCGTGCCCTTGGCGTCGCGGAGCGCGGAGCGTTGTGCCTTGCTGGCCTGCAACCACTCACGTCGCGCATGATCGTAGACGATCACGGCAGCAGCGCCGAGCTCGCTGGGGCTGAGCGGTGCCAAGCCTTCGGCGGCCAGCTCTCGTGTCAGCTCGCGTAGCGCCAGCATGCGCGCTTCGGCCATCGTGCCCGGCCAGCCGCCCTCGAGCCGGCGACGAGCGTGCGCCATTTCCTGGCATGAGCTCGAGGCCCAGGCAGCACCGAGCGCCGCGGGACGCCCTTGAATCAAGCGCTGGCGTCGCGCCGTGGCATCGCGCGCTCGAAGGCCGCGAGGTTCATCGGTTCCGTTCATATGTTTGATGAGCCGTTCAGCTCGTCCGAGCTGCAACGCTTCGTGCGCACCGTAGCATCAGCGCTCGGCGAGCAGCACCACAGTTTCGTCACCCACGGCCCGCGTGAAGCGTATCGTCAAAGTGGTCGCCCAGTGATGACCAGCGCCAGCGCCAGGGTGAAGCGCGCCCGCATGGCCGCGAAATTGCGAACGCTCGGCGCAGTCGCGCAAGCCGCCGCGGCTTGACCACCATGAAGCCCAAAGGTAGATTCTCGGCTCAAGGCAGGTCGTCGCTCTTTCACTTTCGACGACCCTAGCAAGCGTTCGCTCCGCGCGGCGGAAGGGCTCCTGCTTCAGTCCAGAGCCGCACCGCAAACATATTTCGGCTAGAAGCGCCGAGAGCGAGGATCGAATGAACGAACATGACTCCGACGTACTGGACCCACCCCGGTCCAAACTGAGAACACTCGCTGCCAGCGTCGAGCGGCATGTCTCGGAGCTGAACGCTGGCGACGGTTCGGTAGGAGCGAAGGGCCTGGATATCGCTTGGCGCGCGCTTTCGAACGCGCTGGCGCTAGGACCGGAACCAGAGCTGCGCAGCTGTCCGCACTGTAGTCGCCGCATTCCCTGTGAGGCGACGCGCTGTCGCTACTGCATGGCGCACTCCGCGAGGCTAGTGGCAGGCGAGGCGCAAGGGCAACCGTGAGCTTCGAAGGGTTGAAGCTCCGGAGAGTGCTGTGCGCGCTCGACCTGGACATTCCGGTGCGCTTCGTGCCGAGCCATTTCGAACCGTTGCCCGACGTCATCGATGGTCTGGGCTTGCATGTATAGTGGAGTCGCAGTGATTGCGACGCTCGAGCTCGATGCCTTCCGCCTCGGCTCCGCGGAAGGTGAACGTAGTAGTTTTCAGTTGAGCCAACTTCGAGGAGTGAAAAATGACGAATCGTCTCTATGTGGGTAATCTATCGTTTCAGTCGACTCAGGATGTACTGCGCGACGCTTTCGCCGCCTGCGGCCAGGTCGTCGATGTGCACCTGGTGGCCGATCGCATGACCGGACAGTCACGCGGTTTCGGCTTCGTGACGATGGGATCCCGCGCCGAGGCCGAGCACGCGATTGCAACCATGAACGGCACCGAGCTCGACGGGCGCTCGCTGCGTGTCAACGAAGCAGAAGAGCGCACCGACAGCCGCCGTGCTGGTGGTGGCAGCGGCGATCGCGGCCGCAAGCAACGCTTCTGAGCTGCTCCAACGCTACGAACAGAAGAGGTGACCATGCGGGTATCAGCCAACAAACGACTAAAAGAGAAGGCTCGCGAGGAAAAGGCGCAGAACAAGGCGCAACGTCGCAAGGAGCGCAAGACCGAACGCGATCGACGCCCGGACGCGCCGCCCGGTGTCGACCCCGACATAGCGGGTATCGTGCCGGGGCCCCAACCGATCCCCGACGAACCCGAGTAGGCCAAGGCGGCGATAGAGGGGCCTGTCGCGGGCCCATGTAGCCACGACGATGTAGCCTCCTGGGCGTGGTGCTGGGGGTGTCTGCCAATCCGCTGGGTGTACCTCCGCTCATCGCGTCCGTGGCTTTTTTTGCGGTCGCTTCGCGGCAAATCAAGAAAAACAAGCCGGCGTAGGTGCCGTGGCGGTACGGTGCCGGCCGTGTTTTCCTGGCTCAGAGCCCTGTTCAACTCGCTGATGTTCCCATTATGGACGGCTGTATCCGTTAGCGCGGGGGTCCTGGCGAGCTGGCTCACGCGTGATCCGCAGCTATTCTATCGCTGGCAGCGGGGCTGGGCGCGTGGGCTGTTTAGGCTGTGCGGCATCGAGCTCGAGGTGCGGGGCGCCGAGCACATGAGGCCGGACGGCGCCTACGTGATCGTCGCCAACCACGCGAGCTACATGGACATTCCCGCGCTATTTGCCTCACTTCCCAAACTGCCGCAATTCCTGGCCAAGGGTGAGCTGGCTCGTATCCCATTCTTGGGCACAGCGCTGCGCGCGGGCCGCCACATCTTGATCAACCGCGGTAGTCACGCCACGGCGCGCAGAGCGCTGGACGGCGCGGCCGAGCACCTCAAGGCAGGGGCCGCAATCCTGGTGTTCCCGGAGGGCACGCGCAGCACGCGTGACGCGATCGGTCGTTTCAAGACGGGTGCGTTTCGGCTGGCCAAGTTGGGGGAAGCGCAAATCTTGCCAGTCGGGATCTCCGGCACGCGCTACGTGCTGCCGAAGCATGGACGACTCATCAGGCGACACCGCGTGTCCGTTCACATCGCGGCACCGCTGTCCGTGGCGCAGGTCCGAGACACGGCGATCGAGGAGCTTAGCGCCCAGAACCGCTCGCTGCTCGCCGAGCTCGCGGGCCTCGCGCTCGCAACCGAAGCCGACTCGGCCTCCTGAGACGGAATCGTTCGAGCTGACAGCCTTCGGTGTGACGAGCGTCTAGGTTCCTTGAGAACCGCTTTCCGTGACAGATGAGTCGGATGCAACCCCAGCGAGCCGGCCAAACCGGCTGACGCGTTCAGCAGTAAGGCCAGACCATTGATCAACGCTCAAGCGGTGACGTCCGACGCTTCGGCGCCCTGCACGATGAAGCAGTTGCGACCGGCGCGTTTGGCTTCGTACAAGGACTGGTCGGCGAGGTGAACCAGGGCGTCGGGCTCGAGGTGGGGGCTGTCGTGAAGGGCGAAAGCCACACCCAAGCTGAGGGTGACGTGCGGGGCCACGCTCGAGCCGGCGTGCAGTATGTTGAGGGCCGCGACACCGCTGCGCACCCCCTCAGCAACGACGGCGGCGCCTTCGAGCGTAGTGTGCGGGAGAATGAGTGCGAACTCTTCACCGCCGTAGCGCGCCGCCACGTCGGCCGGTCGACGCGCGCCCTGGGTCAACACCGTGGCCACGCGGCGCAGGCATTCGTCGCCGCCCGGGTGACCGTAGGCGTCGTTGTACTTCTTGAAGAAGTCGACGTCCGTCATGATCAGCGCCAGCGACGTGCGTTCGCGGCGCGAGCGCCGGCACTCTTGCTCGAGCACCTCGTCGAAGCGCCGGCGATTGGCCAGACCGGTGAGCCCATCCACCGTGGACAGCCGCTGCAGCTCCTCGTTCTTGACCTCGAGCTGATGCTTGAGCGCGGCCAGCGCGCCATACGCCTCGTCGCGCTCGAGCTGCGCCAGAAAGCTACGCGAGTGAGCCCGCACGCGGGCGATGAGCTCGATATGATCCGGGATCTTGACCAGATAGTCGCTCGCGCCAATCTCGAACGCGCGGCTCTTGTCGCGTGGGTCTTCCTTGGAAGACAGGACGATGATGGGGATAGCAGACGTCGCCGGGTCGGCGCGGAAGAAGCGAACCAGCGTGAAACCATCCACGTCGGGCATCACCAGGTCCTGAAGAATCACGGTCGGGCGGAGCTCACGCGCCATCGGTAACGCCAGCGCGGCGTCCGAGCAGACGTGGAGCTCGATATCCGGCTGATTGGCGAGCAAGAGCCGGAGCGCCTCGGCCACGATGGCTTGGTCGTCGACCAAAAGCACTACGCAGCGGGGACCGGACGCGCCGGACGCGCCAGATTTGTTGGATATTTTTGCGGTATTTCGGGGCGCCGACACTTATGAATTCCAGAACAGGGACGTTCGCCGTAAAGTTTTGGTTTTCATCGCGTAGAGGTCACAGCATGGGTCGCTTCGCCAGCCTGAGACTGTCAACGAAACTCACCTTGCTCGTCGCCATCTTCTTGACGGGACTGCTGGCGTTCACCGCCGTCGCCTGGAGGACGCTCGACAAGGTCAAGGTCAACGGGCCACTCTATCACGACATCGTGCAGGCTAAGGACGTCATCGCCGATGTTCTACCGCCACCCGAGTACATCATCGAGTCCTATCTCATCGTGCTGCAGATGGTGGAGGAGCAAGATCGGGGTAGGATCGCAGCCTACATCGAACGGGGCAAGAAGCTACGCGGCGAGTACGAACAGCGCCACGCCTTTTGGATCGACGATCTACCCGCAGGTCGCCTCAAGGATTTCATGGTGACGCAGTCGTACCACCCGGCCATGGATTTCTACGAGATCCGCGATCGCGAGGTCGTGCCAGCCCTGCTCGGGGGAGATACGGCGCGGGCTCGCTCGCTCGCCTACGGCAAGCTGCAGGAGCGCTACGACGAGCACCGCAAGGCCGTCGACGAGGTGGTGCGGCTGGCTACGGCCCAGAATTTGGCCCTCGAAAAGAGCGCCCACGAGCTGGTGGCGAGCAGCACGACCACGCTCATCGGTCTGGCCGGCGTCATCGTGGCGCTGGTGCTGTGGATGGCGTGGCTGATCGTGCGCTCGCTCGTGGCACGCTTGCAGCGCTCGTCGGTGGCGCTGATGTCGACGGCCACGCAAATTGCTGCAACCAGCAGGGAGCAACAAACCACGGTCAACAGCTACTCGGCGTCGACGACCGAGATCGCCGCCGCCGTGAAGCAGATCTCGGCGACCAGCCAGGAGCTTCAGTCCACGCTCGAGCAAGTGACCGGCGTCGCGGCCAACGCGGCAAGCCTGGCCGAGAACGGCCGCTCCGGGCTCGACGAAATGGACGTCACGATGCGCCAGTTGTCGGGCGCGACCAGCTCCATCTCCTCGAAGCTGGCGGTGATCCGCGAGAAGGCCAACGACATCAACCTGGTGGTCACCACCATCACCAAGGTGGCCGACCAGACCAATCTGCTCAGCGTCAACGCCGCGATCGAGGCGGAAAAGGCTGGGGAGTATGGGCTCGGCTTCCTGGTCGTGGCGCGGGAGATCCGGCGCCTGGCCGATCAATCCGCCGTGGCCACGCTCGACATCGAGCAGATGGTCCGGCACATGCAAGCCGCCGTGTCGGCCGGGGTGATGGAGATGGACAAGTTCACCGAGCAGGTCCGCCACGGGGTGGACGCGGTGGGCGCCATCAACCTGCAGCTCGGTCA
Source organism: Polyangiaceae bacterium (assembly GCA_035281385.1). GTDB lineage: Bacteria > Myxococcota_A > Polyangia > Polyangiales > Polyangiaceae > PMG-095. The sequence continues at coordinate 39,088 of DATEDZ010000011.1, read as the reverse complement.
GATCATCGAGCAGGTGCAGGAGCTGAACGGCCGCATCGAGTCGCTGAACGAGGGCATGCGCAGCCAGTCGCAAGGCGCCTCGCAGATCAGCGACGCGATGACCCAACTGACCGACGGCGCGCGCCAGACGGCGGCTTCGCTCAAGGAGTTCAACAGCGCAACCGAAAGCCTACGCGAGGTGGTCTCGGGCCTGCGCGAAGAGCTTGCGACGACGTCGCAAGCCGGTGCCTGAGATGCTCGTCGTGACCTTTCGAGTGGCAGCTGCTGCCTACGCGATTCGCTCGGATCAGGTGCTGGCAGTGATTCCGCAGGTAGAGCTGCGCCCCATCGCGCACCGTTCGTCCTGGCTCAAAGGCGTCTTCGCATACCGCGGGGAACTGACGCCAGTCGTCGACCTATGCCAGCTGATCGGAAGCTACCCCTGCCCAGAGCGCCTGAGCAGCCGCGTCGCGCTCGTGCGCTGCGGCACGCCAGAGGGAGGCCTGCGTACGCTGGGTTTGCTGGCGGAGCACATGACCGAAGCGCGCCGCCTCGAAACACAGCTGACGACGGCTTCGCCCCTGACGGCCGCGCCGTACTTGGGCGACGTCGTGCTCGAGGGCAGTGAGCCGCTGCAGTTTCTCAAGGTAGACGCCATCTTGCCCAGCGCCGGGCTGCTGCTGACGGAAGGTCTGACCGGTGAAAAGGATCGAGAGCCTACTCAGCCGTGAGATCGGGCTGAGCGCCCACTCGATCGGCAGTAGCGCGGTCGAGGCCGCAGTCAAGCTGCGCCTGCGAGCGTGTGGAGGGCTCGAAGTCTCGGAGTACCTGGCCCTCCTGCAGCGCGACCCGAGCGAGCGCAGCGCGCTGGTCGAAGAGATCGTCGTCTCCGAAACCTGGTTCTTCCGGGACGACGAGGCGTTCAAGGCGCTGCGGCGTCACGCTGCCAAGTGGCTGACTCGTGACAAACCGATGCGAGTGTTGAGCTTGCCGTGCGCGACGGGCGAGGAGGCGTATTCGGTGTCGATCACGCTGCTCGAGGCAGGCCTGCGCGCCAGTCGGTTCAGCGTGCGCGGCATCGACGTCAGTGAGCGGGCCCTGGCGCTTGCGCGTCGCGCGGAGTACGGCAAGAACTCGTTTCGCGGGGGCGATGCGCAGCAGCAGCGCGCCCACTTCGAAGCTCGCGGCCAAAGCTGGCGCGTGGTCGATGGCGCGCGCGAGGCGGTTAGTTTCGCGCGCGGCAACGTGCTCGACGCGTCGCTGTTCCCACCGCAGTCGTTCGACGTGATCTTGTGTCGCAATCTGCTCATCTATCTGGATCCGGAAGCACGTGCTCGTGCCCTCGACAATCTGCACGACTGGCTCGAAGCAGACGGCCTGCTCTTCGGAGGCCACGCCGAAGCCGTGGAGCGGATGGATGCGCGCTTCCGGCGCCTGCGGGAATCGTCAGCGTTTGCCTACGCCAAACACAGGCGCTCGGAGCGGCCACGCAGGTTGAGCACGCGCGTTATGCCACAGGGCCGCTCCGCCACGTCGCCGCAAACCGCTGGTCGCAAGCAGGCAGCAGTGCCCAAGGCGCCGAGCGCCGAAGCCCAGCCACGCTCGACCCTGGCCTCGCTCGAGCGCGCTACCGAGCTGGCCGATCTCGGCAATCTGGAGGAAGCAAGGCGCGTCTGCGGGTGCGTGATCGCCGAGGCAGGAGCGAGCCCGCAAGCGTACTACCTACTGGGCATCGTCGACCAAGCCGCGGGCAACCGCGACGAGGCCATCGCCTGTTTCAACAAGGCCGTTTACCTCGACCCGCGGCATCATGAGGCCTTGGTGCACCTGGCGTTGCTCCATGAAGAGCGTGGCGAGCAGGTGGCCGCCGCGAACTTCAAGCGCCGCGCCGAGCGCGCGCGTCGGAGTCAGGCCAAATGAGCGACGCCGTCATGTTGCCCCTCGTCGACTGTTGGAACAGCATCGGCGTGAAGGGTGACCGCAGCTGCCCCAAGCTGAAAGACGCGATCCATTGCCACAACTGTGGGGTGTTCGCCGACGCAGCGCGCGCCTTCCTGGATCGACCCGCGCCAGCAAGCTACTCGAGCGAGGTCACCGCGTCCTTCACGCACGCCGCCGTGAGCAAGCGCAGCGAAGCCATATCGGCCCTGGTCTTCGAGGTCGGCGAGCAGCTACTCGCCATCGACAGCAAGGCGGTGGTGGAGGTGACGTCGCCGCGCCGTGCACATCGCGTCGGCCACCGTAGCGGCCGCATTTTCTCCGGCATCGTCAACATCCACGGTCAGCTCGAGCTGTGCTGTTCGCTCAGTGGACTGCTCCACATCGAAACGCTGGCTGGCGACAGCGACAGGCCGAGCGCGCGCATGCTGCTCGTGGAGCACGCAGGCCTGCGCTGGGCGTTCGAGGTGGACGCCGTTCTGGGGGTGCAGCGCTTCGAAGCCGAGCAGGTCTCGGCCGTCCCCGCCACGTCGCAGCAAGACGCCACGTCCTTCATGCGCAGCGTGCTCGGTTTCGGCGAGCGCCGCGCCGGGCAGCTCGATCTGGAGAAGACCTTCCGAGCACTGGAAAGCAATCTGCGATGAGCACGTCGCAAACACCCTCACCCCTGCTCGAGCTGTTCCTTTCGGACACGGACGAGCACGCCGGTGTGCTCCGGCGTGGGCTTCAGAGCCTGGCCGAGGACGTGACGCGCCAGCGCTCGCTTTTACCCGAGCTCTTGCTGTCCACGCAATCCATCCGCGGCGCCGCAAAAATCGTGGCCTTCGAGCCAGCGGTCAAGATCGCCGAGGCCATGGAGAGCAAACTGCAGCAGGCGGAGCAAGACGGCAGCAGCATCCACCCCACGCTGTCAGGACCGCTGCTCGCCGGCGTGGAAAGCCTGGAGGGGATGGTGGCCGCCGGGGCTGCCGCGCTGCAAGACTGGGCGACGAGTCACCGCGACGAAGTGGCCCGTGTCCTGACGGAGCTCGCGCCGAATCCCGGCCTGGTCGCGCGCCCGCCGGCGCCGGGCCCGAGACGGGCCGCAGCATTGGCGGCGCCGCTACCGTCCGCACCGAAGACCACGAGCCAGGACGCGAACATCGTCGAGCTGTTCCGTACCGAAACGGCCGCCTGCACCGAGCTGCTGAGCCGCGGACTGGTCGAGCTCGAGTCCGGCGGACCGCGCGACCTGGAGAGCCTGATGCGCGCGGCTCATTCGATCAAGGGCGCCGCGCGTATCGTGGGCATCGATCTGGCGGTGGAGGTTGCGCACGCGCTCGAAGACTGCCTGGTCAAGGCGCAAGACGGCCTGCTCGTCCTGGCGCGCGATGCGATCGACCTGCTATTGGCGTCGGTCGACGTGCTCGCGGAGATCGGACAGGCCGCGGGTCGCAATCTGGAAGCGTGGCAGGCGCAAAGCAGCGCCGGCGTCAGGGACGTTTTGGAGCGCCTCCAGCATCTGGCCGCGCTGCGCTTGTCGGAGCCGCAGAGCCCAGCCGAGCCGCAGAGCCCAGCCGACGTTCAGATTCGGGTCAAGGTGGCGGATGCGCCGGCAGCGCTCGCAACACCCGCAGTCACCGCGCTAGCGCGCGACCGCGTGGTACGGGTAAACGCACAGAGCATCAATCGTCTGATGGGTCTGGCCGGCGAGTCGCTGGTGGAGTCGCGGCGCGTGCAAAGCTTCAGCGGTTCGATGCAGCGTATCAAGCGCCGCACGGCGGAGCTGCACACGGCTCTGGAGGCGCTGGAGCGTCAGAACGACGCCTCGCTCGACGCGCCCGCGCGCTCGGCGCTGAGCGAAGCCAAGACGCGCGCCCTGGAGTGTCGCACTCTAGTCGCCGAACATATCGGGTCGCTCGAGGGGTACGCGCGGCGCGTGGATGACCTGAGCGACCGAATGTATCGCGAGGCCCTGAAGAGTCGAATGCGGCCGTTCGGCGACTGCGCACACGGCTTTCCGCGCATGGTGCGCGACGTGGCGCGCCGGCTCGGCAAAGATGTGCGCTTCGAGCTGAGCGGGGAGGCGACGGACGTCGATCGCGACGTGCTCGAGGGCCTGGACGCGCCGCTCACGCATCTGCTGCGCAATGCCGTGGATCACGGCCTAGAGGCCCCCGCCGACCGCACTTCGGCTGGCAAGCCTGCGCAGGGCGCGGTGCGCCTGGAAGCCCGGCACCACGCGGGAATGCTGGCCATCACGGTGTCGGACGATGGTCGCGGCATCGACCCCAGCGCGCTGCGCTGCAAGATCGTGGAGCGCGGGCTACTCGACAGCCGCGTCGCGCAAGACCTGAGCGCCGCCGAGCTGCTCGAATTCATTTTCTTGCCCGGCTTCTCGACCGCCAGCAGCGTCACGGAGATTTCAGGGCGTGGCGTCGGGCTGGACGCCGTGCGTAGCGCGGTCGAAGCCGCCTCCGGCGTGGTGCGCGTCAGCTCGGAAGTCGGACGAGGTACCAGCTTCCACCTGCAGTTGCCCGTGACGCGCTCGGTGATGCGCGCAGTCGTGGCCGAGGTCGCCGGCGAGGCTTACGCTTTTCCGCTGCTACGCATCGATCGCATCTTGCGCGTACCGGCGCGCGACGTTCAGACGCTGGGCGCCGTGCAGTACTTCGTGCTCGAGGGCGCGAATGTCTCACTCGTGAGCACACAGCAGGTGCTCGGCCTGGGCTCGGAAGAGCCGCCCAGCAGCGAGGTGTGCGTGGTGGTGATCGGCGAGCGCAACCGGCGCTACGGGCTCGCAGTCGACAAGTTTCTCGGCGAGCACGATCTGGTCGTGCGCCCACTCGATCCGCGGCTGGGCAAGGTGCAGGACATAGCAGCCGCCGCCATCCTGGTCGACGGCGCGCCGGCGCTGATTCTGGACGTCGAGGATCTGGCGCGCTCGATCGAAAAGCTGGCTCACGCCGGCCGCATCGACAAGCTGACTGCGCGCAGCGACGGACAGGGCAGCAGGCAACGCAAGCGCGTGCTGGTCGTCGATGATTCGATCACGGTTCGGGAAGTCGAACGCCAGCTGCTGGTCAATCGCGGCTACGAGGTCGACGTGGCGGTCGACGGCATGGACGGCCTCAATTCGATCCGCAGCGCTCACTACGACTTGGTGCTCAGCGACATCGACATGCCGCGCCTGAACGGCATCGATCTGGTGCGCGCCATCAAGCAGGATCCGAAGCTTTCTGCTACACCCATCATCATCGTCTCCTACAAAGATCGCGAAGAGGACCGCATGCGCGGGCTAGATGCCGGCGCCAACTACTACTTGACGAAGAGTAGCTTCCACGACGAGACGTTGCTGAGAGCGGTCGAAGACCTGATCGGAAGTGCCGACACATGAAGGTTGCCATCGCCGAGCCCAGCGCCCAGCTCGTGCGAGCCGTGGAGCGGGCGCTGGCCGGCTCGAGTCATCGTGTGCTGTGGCACACCTCGAGCGGTCGAGACGCTCTCAAGCACTGTGCCGCCGAACCGCCCGACATCTTGCTCTTGGGGCTGCGCGTGGGCGACATCAAGCCGGCCGAGTTGACGCGCCGGCTGGTGGCGAATCGAACGTGCGCCGTCGTGCTGATGGCGGGACCGGATAGCGAGCTGTCGAGCGCCTACGACGCCATGGGCGCCGGCGCCCTCGACGTCGTCAAGACGCCCACGTTCGACGATGACGGCGAGCTGATCGGAGCCGAGCTCTTACGCGGCAAGATCCGCACGGCGGGACGGCTGCTCGGGCACGCGTCGTCGGGCAACCTCCCGGTAGCGCAGCTCGGCGGCTCGCCCGCGGCGCTGCCGCCGCTCATCGCGATCGGCGCCTCGACGGGCGGACCGCAAGCCATTTTGACGGTGCTGTCCGCGTTACCCAAGCCTTTCGCGGGCGCGCTGGTGATCGTTCAGCACGTCGACGGCGAGTTCAGCGCCGGCCTCGCCAGTTGGCTCGCCGAAACGAGTGGTCTTCGCGTCGAGCTGGCGCGGCCCGGGTCCGTACCTACCGTCGGTATGGCGCTCTTGGCCGGCACCGAGGAACACCTGATCATGGCCGCCGGCGGCAGTCTCCGCTACACCCCTACGCCGCGCGAGCTGCCGTACCGCCCTTCGGTGGACGTCCTGTTCACCAGTCTGGTACAGCATTGGAAGGCGCCAGGGGTCGCGGCGCTGCTGACCGGCATGGGTCGCGACGGCGCGCAGGGCTTGAAAAAGCTGCGCCAGGCTGGATGGCTCACCATCGCACAAGACGAGGCGAGCTCGGTCGTGTACGGAATGCCGAAAGCCGCGGCGCAGCTCGGCGCTGCCGCTCGCGTGCTCGCGCTGGTCGACATCGCACCCGAAATTTCGAGTTTCGCGCTGCGCCGGAGCGCGACGAGGAAGACGCGAGCCTCCAAGCGCCCGGGTCGCGCCTAGGAGGCTGGTGTTTTTCAAACCCAGCCTCCTAGGTTTCTGGTTCTCAGGGCATGGACTCAGGACACTAGCTCCTAGCGGCTACCTTGGAAAACCTCATCTCCGCGATCATGGTGCGCGGGCGGTACGGGCCTGGCGTCGCCCGCGTTCGGGCCTTCGAACACCCCTGGGTCGTCCCCAGCGCGACACGCCGTGCTTCAGCCAGCGCTCAGAAGCTCGAGGATCCTTTTCATCATTTTCTTCAGGTCAGTCTTTTCGAAGTATGCCGATGCTCCGGCTCTCAGGGCGTCCAGCTCGCTTCCCGTAGCGTCGCTGCCCGACCACACCGCGACGGGAGCGTGAGCGATGCGATCGTCTGCCCTGAGTCTCCTCACGAGATCGAGACCATCGCCATCGGGAAGGTGCAGGTCGACCAGGATGAGATCGGGCGCGACGGAGGAGGCTAGCGCAAGCCCCTCCGCACAGGTAAACGCCGCGATGACTTCGAGTCCCTCCCTTTCGGCCCGTCGGCGAAAGAGTCTCTGAAGCTCCATCACGTCCTCGATGACCAGGATGCGCCGGGCCGCTTTGACCACAACCTCGCCATGGTAGCCCCAGCCCGCCGCCGGTCGATGGCGGAACTGGGATGAGGCGTACTTTTCTCGGACGCAAGCTCGTGGAGGCCCCAGGAGGCTGGTGTTTTTCAAACCCAGCCTCCTAGGGCCTTGTCCTGGGGGAGGAGGCGCGCGCCTCCTTCCCCTCAAGAAGCAAAGCTTCTTGAGCCTCCCCCCACGCGGCGGCTCCGCCGATTGGGACTGCTGGTGTTTCACACCAGCCTCCTAGAGCCCGGTAGCTGTCGGCTGGACGTAGCATTCTGACTCGCCTCCCGTGGACCCATTTTTTTGGCCTGCCCGTACCGACTCTCGCCCCTCGCGACACTGCCTCAACACAGCTGCATGCCCCCTTTTGGGGCACGTACCGCAGCAGAAGGGTCCGGCTTCCTGCCGAACCGCTCGGCTGCTATTTGTCGATGGCGACGCGCTGGGTCTAGGCAGTCCCCCCCTTGCTGGGGCTCGGGCGTCACTGTCCGTTCAGTGGACTGCGCGCGCAGCTCTGACTGACTGTGCGAGGTGTTGGCATCCAGGCATGGGTAATAGCCGGCTATCGCCCACGACAGGTGTACGGAGGGAATGAATTTCCGCCGCAGGACTAGCCGAGCAGGCCAGGGATAGGCAGGGTGCTGTCGGCGAAACTGGTCGCGGGGACACCAGCGGCTTGCAGCAGCGACAGGTGCACGTTCGAGAGCCTGTTGGTGTTGGGAATGGCGATGGCCGCAGCGCGGTCGGCGGCGGTGCGGCGCTTGGCGAGACTGCGCGCGTTGTCGTCCTCGGGCGTATAGGCTAGGTGCCGACCCGAGGCGATGGCGCCACCCGCGTTGCCGGCGACCAGGCACGCTATGTTGTCGTGATTGTGCGGCCCGCCTTCGCCGACGTCCGAGGACACGAACATGGCCGTGTTGTAGAGCAGGTTCTGGTTGCCGTCGGGCACGGCTTTGAGCCGCACCAAGAACGCCGCTATCTGTTCGACCTCCCACAGGATGCATTTGGCGACCTGCTCGCGCACGCCCTCGTCGCCCATGCGGTGGGTCAGCGCGTGGTAGTCGTCGCCGACGCCGATCCACGGCATCGGCCCTGGGCCGAAGGCGTTGCCGAAGCCGAAAGTCACGACGCGCGTCAAGTCACAGCGGAACGCGAACTCCATCACGTCCATCATGGCGCCCAGGCGCGTGATGTAATCGTCGCTGTTGGTCGGCGGCGTCGCCATCTGGCACGCGCCCGATGCCACGGCTGAATCGAGCTGCTTTTCGACGGTACGCACGCTGGTCAGGTATTGCTCGAGCTTCACCCTGTCTTCGCTGGTGAGCTTGGGTGAAAGGCCGTTGGCTTCGGCCAGCAGATAGTCGAGCACGCTCTTATCGCCGCGGCGCATGCGCTCGCGCTGCTCGCCCGTGAGCGAGGCGTCGTTGGTGCCGAGCAGCCACAGCCAGGCCTCCTTGGGGTCGGTGTGCTTGGGGCGCGGCGTGGTCTTGTCGCTCCAAGACAGCGACTGCGTGTAAGTGCAAGCGTAACCCGAATCGCAATCACCGGTGCCGCCCGACTTGGCCATGCCCAGCTCGAGCGAGGGACGGGGCGTGCGCGGCCCGAGCGTCGCGGCCGCCACCTGATCGACCGAGATGCCGAGCTCGACGCCTTCGACCACCCTTTTGGCGGGTGCGCAGGTGAGCACGGCCGCGGTGCCGGTGGCATGGTCACCAGCCTTCTCTGGGTAACCGCACAAATTGTCGACACCGGAGAGGATGTTCACGTCGCCCAGCACGCCTGCCGTCGCCAGAGGCTGGAGGCTCTCGGGCACCGCTGCCATATCGAGCGGCCCCGCCGCCTTGGGGATCCACCTATCGTAGATGATGCCATTCGGGATGAACCAGTAGAGCAATCGCACGGGGTTAGCGGCGGCTTGCGCCCGCAGCGCGCGTGGGGCGAGCGACTCGAGCAGCGGCAACGCGAGCGTGACCCCCGCGCCGCGCAGCAGGGCGCGCCTCGATAAGAACTGACGACTGTCCAGTGCCGAGCGCCTCATGGTGCCACCTCGTCCTCGCGGGTGCGAAAAGCATCGGAGGCCACCAGTGCCTCGACCAACTTCGGGAACAACTGTCCGGCGTCCGAGAAAGACTTGGTCACGGCGTCCAAGGTCGCCGCGTCGAAGCTGCTGCCCGCGCGCGGCGCGCGCCCCAAACCGTAGGTGAACAAGTGCTGCGACACGCAGCGCAGCAGCGCCGGATCCTGCGCGATGATCTGCGCCAGCTGCTGGGGCGTGGTGAAGGCCGTGCCGTCAGCCAGCGTCCCCGAAGGGTCGATGGGCGCGCCGTTGTCCGTGGTTCGATAAGCACCGACGCCATCGTAGTTTTCGAGCGCCAGACCCAGCGGATCCATCTGCTCGTGGCAGCTCTTGCAGACCGGATCGACTCGGTGCGCGTTCAGCCGCTCGCGCCGCGACGTGCCGGTCTGCGGCGCGGGCTCCTGCGGCACGTCGGGTGGCGGCGGCGGAGGCTCGCGGCAAAGCAGCTGGGTCAGGATCCATTTACCTCGCAAGACCGGCGCGCTCTCTTTCGGATGCGAGAGCACCGTGAGGAGGCTAGCCTGCATCAGGATACCACCGCGCTCCGCGGGTAAGGCGGTGAAGACGGGCGTCTGCGAGGTGACACTCGGCACTCCATAGTGCTGAGCTAGACGTGCGTTGACGTAGCCGGAGCTGGTCGTCAAAAGCTCACCGAGGGGGCGCTGACCGCTGGCGACGTCGGTAAAGAGACGCATGGTTTCGTCGCGCATGGCGGCCCGCAGCGCCTCGTCGAACATCGGGTAGACCGTGGCGTCGGGGTGCACGTTATCGAGACTGCGTACTGCGAGCCACTGACTGCCGAAACGCTCAGCCAACGCCGCAGCCTTGCCGTCCGTGAGCAGGCGCGAAACCTGGCCAGTCAGCCCTGCGGCATCGGTCAAGCGGCCACTTTGGGCCGCGCTCATGAGCTCCTGATCGGGCATCGAACTCCACAGGAAATAGGCGAGCCGCGAGGCGATCTCGTAGCCATCGAGCCGTCGAACCCCGGCCACGCCGGAATTGAGCTCGATGCGATACAGGAATTGGGGCGCGAGCAGCACCGCCTGCAGGACGCGACCCAGCGCCTCGTCGTCCGTGGCGCTATCAGCCTTGTTGGCCGAGTAGAGCGCCACCAGGCGGTCGATCTCGCCGGGCTGCGCAGGACGACGCCAAGCCCGCGGCAGGAAAGCCTGAAGCACGCTCGTGACGCAACTCGTGCCCGCCGTCAGGTCGCACGTCACCACGCTCGCGCGCCGCTCGGCCGACAGCGCCTCGGCCGCCAGTTTCTTGGCCACGTCGATGTAATAGCTGAGCGTGACGTCAGTCATGCTCAGCGCAGCGGAGACGTTGTCGAAACCGTAGGCGCTGTCGTCGGGCGGGAAATTCTCCGAAAGGCGCAGCTTGGTCTGCAGTAGATCGCGAACGGTGTTGTCGTACTCGGCGATGTTGAGCCGATGCATCACCACGCGCCCCGGGCCCTCGAGCGCCTGCGTCCCGGCGCCACCCACCGCCGCGTTGCCACCGGCCGCGCTGGCACCCGCCGTCCCGAGCCCAGACCACGTGCCTTCGATGCTGGCATTGCAACCCATCGCGGTGGCGACCCCGGCCGCGAACGTCAGATAGACTGCCAAACTGGAGATCCGCATGCTCCTCATTATGTCCACAAAAGCCCCACAAACCGATCATAAATCCTTAGGGTTATCGCGTTGATCGAGCAGGGCAGGAAGATTGTTCGCTCGCTGCAGCCAGTGGAGACATTGCACCTACATCACCCGGACCTATTACGCTTCGTACTCCTTTGAAGCCAACGCCGTGTAAGTAAACGAACGCAGCAGCGCGCCCATCCGGAATGGGCAGGAAGTGCTGTTCGACTCGACCGCCTTCGAGCTCGATCGAGAAATGGAAGCAGGGTGTCGTATCCATGGTCTGGCCCCAGTCGAAACGCCCGGTGAGCCAGCCACCGGAGCAGCAAAGCTGGACCACTCCGTCAATCTTCGTCGGGGGCGCCGCCGCTCCGCGCCAAATCTTCGTTCTTGATGTTGTCCATCTTCATGCCGCGAGCGCGCTTGGTCATTGTTTGAAAGAGCTCGTCCAGGGGTGGTGGATCGCCCTTGATGAAGCGCAGCGGGTTCACACGCGAGACCACGAAGTTTTTCAAGTAGGGACTGGTCAGGCCCTTGTCTTTCAGCTTTTGCACGGCCTCGTTCACCGCATCGTCGAAAGCCAGCACCACGCCGGCGCGCCGCTCGCGCTCTTCGAGCGCGCCGTCGAGCTTGGACGGTAGCCAGCCGTCCACTTTACGCAAGATCGGATGGTACGCGCCACCGGCCAGCCGACCGCGCTGCTGATACGCAAAGCCGAGCGTCACCAGCGCCGGCTCTTCGAACTCGAGCTCGTACTCGGTCTCTTTCTGCGGCGCGATGCCGGCCAGCTCACGGTACATACGCACCACCTCGAGCGCGCGCTCGCGCAGTGAGTGCGCCTTCTCGATGTTGAGCGCCAGAATCTGATAGGCGACCTCCGGTTGCGGCACGAGCAGAGCCACGATCGACTTGGCGCCCAGCTCGCGCAGCGCGGTGAGCCGATGGTTGCCGTTCGGCGTCCAGTACTTGCCGTCAGCCGCCACGACAATGAGCGGATCGAGAAACCGCTTCGTCTTGTCCATGGCGCGCGTGAGCTTGCGCACGTGCGCGTCGCTCACATCGCGTTGAAACGGCGTGGGGCTCACCTTCTCGATCGGCAGCGCCACGAGCAGCAGCCCATTGCCACCGAGTGGCTCGCGGTAGCGCGCGAGCACCGCACCGCCCTCGCTTTCGACTTGCGTCGCGAGACTTCCAAGCTCGGGAACGCTCGAGACATCAGCCAGCTCGGGCGCGCCCAGCTCCGTCGGTCGAATCGAAACACCGCGGCGCCGCTTGGTGCCGGGACTCTTGGGGGCTTTCGCCTTCTTGGCAGTTTTCTTGGCAGCCACGTTCTCGCATCCACCTAGCACTACTGCTGGGAATTTTCGATTTGCTGGGGAATTCCAGCTGTCGCGACCTGCCCGAGCGGGCGCTCCACCGGGCCCAGCGACTCTCCTAGCCAACGACGAAACCGCTCTGGCCTCGCCAGTCTCGTGGCTCGTTCCCGCTCACGCCGATCGTGATCTGCTCTTGCCAAAGTCTGCGGCAGTAGTGCTAGGAAGGGCTGGGCGAGAACGCAAGTCGGGGCCCGGAACCTGCCAGGTTGCAGGTTTTCTCGATGTAAGCCGAATTAACTTGAACCGTACGACGCGCGCGGCAGCGCCAACGTGCACAATAGTGGCGAATCGAGCCCCAATCACCTCGCGCAAAATCAGCGAAGGGCTCCTTGGGGGTAGTCCTCGCAGACGTCGTAGACTGGCACGCCCACAGGATTCGAACCTGTGTCCTACGGCTCCGGAGCAAGCAACGTCCGGTTAGTCGGCGGTAGCAAGCGTTCGCAAGGAGTTGAAAGTGTTCGGGTTGGGGCAGACGGCCGAGTCCAGCCCTTACGGAGAATTGCAGGGTTTCGCTCTCCGTTTGCTGCACCGGTGCTGCAGGCCGCGACGGGCCGCCCGCTGGTTCCGCGCGCGGTCGAGCGGTGGTTGACGGTCGGCGAAGTTGCCGAGCGACTGCGCGTGAGTACGGCCACCGTGTACACCCTGTGCAAGCGGGGGCAGCTGCGCCACGTGCGGGTTGCCAATGCGATCCGGGTACCGGAGGCCGCGCTGACGACATTTCTGGGCTAGCGACGACGGCCCAGCTCCGCTGATCTGGCCGATTGCCGGGGGTTGAGGCATGCTTACCCTCGATGGTAGCGGCGCCCGTTCATGACTTGTCGGTAATTCCGAGCGCGCCGTTGGATGATCTCGATCTCGACCGCGAGGGGGACGAACAAGAGTGGGAACGCCGCGCGATGGCGTTGGCGGCGACGCGCATCGACGCGGCTCGTGTTCGACTCCAGCGCCTCGGAGTCATCGATGTCGATGGCAAGCTCGTGTCGACCGACCTGCCCGCCGACATGCTGGCCGATTCGGACACGACGCTCGAGACAGGGTGAGTTTCGGCGATGGCTCGCCCCCGCATGCTCGTCGTTGCTGGTCCGCCCGGCAGCGGCAAGACTACCTATTTCCCCGTCAACGCATTCGGCGTCGATTCATTCAATATCGACGACCGCTGCGCCCAGATTCAAGGCAGCTACCGCGCCATTTCGCGCGAAGTACGCAAGGCCGTAGCGCAAGAGTGCGAACAATTCGTGCGACAGCACATCGAGCAGGACCGCTCGTTTGCCGTCGAAACGACGCTTCGGACGACAGCAGCTGTAAGTCAAGCACAGCTGGCGCGAAGCCGCGGCTTTGCAACGCACCTCCGCTTCATCGCGACAGGCTCAGTGAGCGAGGACGTCACGCGCGTCCTACAGCGGGCGCAAGCTGGCGGCCACGGCGCGTCCGAGCAAGACATACGCAGCCCGCTGCTGCCCTCGTGAGCGTGACAGGGAGACGACAGTCTGGTCTCGGCTCAGCTGAACGATTGAGGACCCGGCAATGGCCCAACCCGTCGCTCGACACACACCGGGTAGCAGGGGGCGCTGGAGCAGAAGTATTCATTTGGCTCGTCGAAATTTTGAGCGGCCGGCCCATCCAGTCAATGACAGTCGGCAAGTCCCTTTCCGTTTTGGACAACGACTTCCGCACCCACCTCGCAAAGATCCAGCTCCGTCCTGAGCGCTTGGCGATGGCCAAGGCACGTTTCGATCGCCCCTCCATCTTCGGCCGCGTCTGCCCGCGCCGCGTCGACCGCGATCTCGCCCTCGCCGAAGCCCGCCTCGGCGCAGGCGACGTCCGCAGCGCCCGCGAAGCCTACCAGCAGCTGCTCAACGTCGAGCAAGACAACACCCGTGGTCGTCTGGGATTGGCGCTTTGTGACGTGCGCGATGGCGCCCTCGACTCCGCCATCAAGCGCTACCAGGCCCTCGCCACTGACCCGCGCCTCAGCGTTCTCGAACGCGCCTCGACTGGCGCAGAGCGAGGGGCCCCAGCACGTCACCGTCCATGGGCGCGACACCGTCGTCGTCATCGCGGAAGAAGAGTTTCGCCGCCTCAAGGGCGAGGTTACCGGTGCGGCCCTGGTCGCGGCGATGCAGGCCTCCCCATCGCGCGACGTCCAGATCGAACCCAAGCGCGCGCGGATGCCCGTTCGCACCGTCGATCTGCTGTGAGCGGCTGGCTTCTCGACACGAACATTCTGTCTGAACTTCGTCGCCCCAAGCCGGAACGGAAGGTCGAGAGCTTCGTCGCAGCACAGACGCTCGATAAGCTCTATGTGACCCGAAACGCAATGCTGCGTTGCTGCCGGAATCGGCGCAGCGTCAGAAGTCGACACAATCGCTTCATCTCGGCCTTTTTCGGCCTTTTTTTTTGCGGCCGAAGGCGCTCCATTCCGCGCCGCGGAAGCTAGCTTCGCTCTGTCAATTGAGCTAGCCTCGCAGTTGGGTTCGAATTAGGGTCGGCGTTAGGAGGACGAGGATGGATAATATTAAGGTGTTTTTTGGGTGCGTAGGGTTTCTGGCAATGGGTTGCGGCGAAGCCCCACAGCACAGCGGTAGCGGCGTGACTTCTGACAATGAGGTTGTGGGCGTCGTGCAGGAGGCACTCGGCACAATTCCGAGCCAGCCGGGGTGCTTGAGCACCACGCTGGTAACGCCGACGACCATCTACATGTCGCCGACGGGTGACGATTCGAACCCGGGGACTCAGGCCTTACCGGTCGCCACATTGGCTGGCGCGCAGGCCAAGATACCGGTCAATTACACGACGGACTATCGCATCTACGTTACGCGGCGGCGAGTACCGAGCGCAGTGGGTCGAATGGACTCGGGTGTCGAGCACTCGGCGACTTCGCATCGAGGCCTTTCCTGACGAAACACCCATCTTCGACGCGAGAAATCCGGGTCCGCGGGGGGCAATAAGCCGCACTTCTTCTACCTCAGCCCAGTGAACGGTACTACGCCGGTAGTTGCAAATATTACGGTCAAGGGCCTGACCATCCGCTACTACGTGCAGGTTGGCTTCGCTCTGGGTGCAGATCCAGCAGAGGGTGAGAGCGCTGGTGTCTCTCAGAAGTGCACGACGCTAGTAGACAACACGCTCACGAACATCGGCAGCACGTACGGCGACTGCGTGACTCCCAGCAGCGGACCCCACGCGGGTGCTCTGGTCGTCAATCGACCTGAATGCGTCACGGGGCCCACCGATAACTACGGCTGCACCTGCGTTGGCTTCGGCGCCATCGATCTCGTGCACTCGGGCAGTAACTCGCTCAAGGACAACAAGGTCATTAAGGCGGAGAACCTGCCCGGCAAGGCACACTTGATTCACGCTTTCTACATCGCCCACAAGAGCTCGAACAACTTGATCGAGAACAACTACGTGCGCCAGATCAGTGGAACGCCGTTCAAGTTCCGCGATGCTTCGAACAACAATGCCGTGCTCAACAACTACGTCGAACGCGCGGGCACCTCGGCATTCTTCGAGGACGTTCGTGGAGGTGGTGAGGTGGTGAGCGTCAACAATCACCTAGAAGGCAACTTGGCGACCTTTTCGTACGACGGTGGACACAACAACCTGACCGCAGCAAGTGTTGACCCCGACAATCCACCCAACCCCAACCCCCGCTTCACCTTCGGCACCGGTCAACAATCGGGTCAATACTATCAAGGAGATACGCCCACCGACGAGATCCCGACCGCCTCGGTCAGCGCGGACGTGGACGGCGACGGCAAAGAAGAGGTGTTCGTTGCTCTGCACTATCCCGACCTCAGTTTCAGCAAGGTGATCTACAGCGCTGGCGGCTCTAACGAGCTGAGCGAAGTCGCGTACAGCAATACCTCTTGGCGCATCAGCGCCCTAGCCGCTGGGGCCTTCGGTGGCGCACCTACCAACGTCGTCGCCGCGTTCTGGAACGGTGGGACGCAAACGCAGATCCACCGAGGCCAGGTCATGAACGATGGGACCTATCGTTTCGGTGCTGGCACGCTGCTGAACAGCATCGGCAGCTCATTCTGGAAAGTGACTGCCATGGCGGCTGGTCAGGTCAGCGGCGCGGCTCAACCGCAACTATTCACTGCCGTGACTCGCAACGGCACGACCGAAGTTTACCGCGGCGATGGCATCTCGCTGCCGTCTGGCGGCTTTAGTCGTGGCGTCAACGAAGGCGGCTCGCCCCTCTACAGCAGCGCCAACTGGACAATCAGCGCCATGACCACGGGCAGGGTCAACGATTCGGGCGTAAGGCTCGTCAGCGCCTTCCGCTTCGGAAGCAGCGGCACTTCGCGGCTGTACCTCGGTTCCGGTGCACCCTCGGGCGGCGTGATTGACCTGGGGTCCTTCTGGGAGCACCCTTCGATTGGGGTCACGGCGCTCACCACCGGTCGATTCGACGGCATCGCCTCGCGCCTGGTCACGGGCTTCGACAACGGCGGTGTCGGCGAGGTTTTTCTTGCCAGTGTCTCTGGGAGCGTCATCAACCCGCGTGCGGTCCAGCTGTATTCCAACTCGCTCTGGGACATCGCCACGCTCACGCGCAGCGAAACCAACGCTAGCAGCAGCGGCGACGAGCTCATCACCGCATTTCACGGACAAAACCGCAACCAAATCTGGTCGGGCGATGGCACGACGGCGAGCTCGGGCGCCGGTAACTTCAACGAGTACTATCGCTGGCCCTAGACGCTCATGCGTGCCTCCCGACGGCGTCCTGCGCCGTCGGGAGGCAGTCACCCTTGACTTGTGAGTGACGTTGGAGTCGTTGGCTCGTCACGGCAAACGTGGCAAACCGTCCTGACATTTCGGAAGCGCCTGCCAGGCACGGCAGCTGATCGCGGAGCACCTTGTGGCGACGCGAAAAGTGGCGCAGGAAGCGGGGCAGCGGACACGCATCGCGTAGGGTTTTCCAACCACCGCCTGCTCGCGATGGACGAGCGCGGAGTGACCTTTCGCACCAAGAGCGGCAACCGAGTCACGCTCGCCGGAGTGACCTTCCTCATGCGCTGGCTGAGCCACGTGCTGCCCCGTGGCTTCGTGAAGATCCGGCACTACGGGCTGATGTCCGCCGCACACGCGAAGACGCGGCTCGAGCTGGCTCGCGACCGGCTGCAGCCCGCTGCCGAAACCGAGCTCGACGGGCCTCTGGCCGAGGCCGCCACGCCGATGGAGACGCTCGCCACCGCGAAGTGGCGCGACGTGATCGAGGTGCTCACCGGGATCGACGCGGACCCATCGTGACGTTGTTGGAGAGTCTGACGTCGAGCCAACGGAAAACCTAGCGAGGAGGTTTGGCGGTTCTGGCAGGCTGATCTTGTTTGCTCAGTTCCACACCGAAAGCGCTTGCAGCAGCCGAGAGGGCTGCGCTGATACTGACCATGTCGGCTTCAAGCGTGGCGTCGTCGGGTGCTGGCTTGATGTTGCCACTCGGTGTCGCGTATCGGAACGTCGTTGCGTACGCGGCGAGATGTTCGATCTGCTTCAGCAGCGGCTTGAGCGGATTTGCGTCCGAGACTTGTTTCACCATTTCATCCAGCAGGTGCCGGATGTTGGCGTGGATTCCCTCGGCTGTCAGGACCGCCTTGATGATCTTCTCCGCTGCTTGTTCGCAGTGGTAGATAGCGTATCGATTCTTCCCCGCGTGCAGGAGCCTGGCTGCTTCCAAGTCAGCATGGGCAAGGCGAAGGGTGGCGGCGATGATTCGCTCAGCGCTCATAAAGCGCGACCCCGGCGGACGTGGCTTCGTACGCTAGCGTGTTGGGCACGACACGCTCAGCGTCGAAGTCACGCGAGGAGTAGACAACGACGTCAGCGCGCACGCCCGTATCCCTTCGCAAACGCCATGGCACGAGAGGATCGTCCGGCGCCGAAGACGAATCTGGGACCACAACCAGGAAATCCCAGTCACTTTCCGGATGGGCCTCGCCGCGAGCGCGACTTCCGAAAAGGTGAATTCGTTCCGGCTCCCATTCGCGGAGTACGCGCTCGAGCAGTGGCCAGGCCGGCGCCAGGTCGATCGCGTGCCCATTGCGATCGATCGCGCGAGTCATCGAGTCTCGATCGACTTTGGCGGCAACCTCGCCGGACATTGACGAGAAGCTTAGCACTCGATTCTGCGCCTGGTGAAATCCAGTTGCGCCCCAATGGCGACGGAAGCAAGAACTTGCGCCTCGCGCTCCCGAACCCGGCGAAGCGCCCGGAGAAGTCACCACCGAAGCCGCCTGAACTTCCGAGAATCGTTCGCGTTCTGGAGCTCGCGCGCCGCTGGCAAGGCATGCTCGATCGCGGCGAAGCGAAGAACCGCGACGACCTCGCGAGATACACCGGACTCGGCTCACGCTACGTCGGCAACATCTTGGAGTTGCTGCGGCTCCACCCGAACATCCTCGAAGCCATCGAGCGCCTGCCCGTCGGCGCCGGTAACGAGGTCACGGAGCGCTGGCTGCGGCCCATTGCGCGTCTGCCTCATGACGAACAGCTGACCGCCGTCGCCGAACGGCTCGAACTCGGTTTCGAAGAGGATTGCGGATGACGCCCACTCTCGTGGGTCCGTCGTGACGGCCGCGCTCCAGCACGAGCTCCTGTGGAGCCCGCTGCCGCGCCGCTATCTCGCGGTCGTCGAGTGCGCGATGCCGCCCGGCGAGCAGCCGTGCACCCAAGTCCAATGCCGATACCACCTGGCCCACACCAGCTTGGGGGACCACCGTACTCGCCCGACGCGTGACTGCGCCTTGACGGTGGCCAATGAAGGTCCGCGCACGCTCGACCAAGTTGCCGAAGTGTTCGGCCTCAGCGGCGAGCGCATTCGCCAGATTGAAGAGCGGGCCATCGACAAGCTCAAGAGCAGCGCTTCCTTACGGCGCCTTTTCGACGAATCCGACTAGCCAAAGGAGGTGCCCATGGGCGGTCGCGACTGGACCAAGGAACGCTGGCGTAAACAGTACATCCGCGAGCCCCTGCAACACCGGGCTTGGCCCGTCATGGCCCGCGGTCTGCGCGAGCTCCTCAACGCGCTAGCCGAAGACGACGGCACGCTTGTCCGGGACGTCGAAGACCCCGCAGAGTCACTCCTGCGTGGCCTACAAGCGCAGGACTACGAATTGGAGCTGGTCGAGGCCTCCATCGGCCTGCTGCTCCGCGAAGGCTTCCTCGCGAGCGACGAGCACTCAATTTGGATCCCCGACCTTCCACGCGCCCAAGCCCAACGCGACGCAGCACCCGTGCCCAACAACGACGCCTCGCCGCCCACGACGGAGGTCAGGGCGACATCGACGGAACGCGTGCGCGCCTTTCGCGCACGCCAACGCGAACGAAACGCGACCGGCGTTTCGACCGACTCTGTTTCCGAAACCGCTGACGCCCCGCAGCCTGCCGCGGACAGCGTTTCACAACCCGTTGCACCCGTTTCATCCGACGTTTCACCCTCGCGCGGTGACAATCACCCTGAGTCATCAGAACCCTCTGAGATTCAGAGAACCCCAGAACAGCTAGGTCATCCTGATCAATCCTCACAGGCGCGCGGTATCGTTTCAGCCCGACCGCGCGACGTTTCCGCCGAGCTCGTTTCAACGCGGTGGACGGACGACGAGGTTTCGAAATTCGTTCGGAATCCCGAACATGCGCTGAAGCTGCCGGTGCACGAGCGCGCTGTCTTCCTGCGCGCCCATCCGCGGCTGGCTGACGCGCTGCAGCCCGAACGCTGGCCGGAGGTGGAGGCAATCGGAACCGCGTTCGCCGAGGGCATCGGGCAGACCAAGCAGTATCTAGGCTCGTACGAAAAGGACGACGGCGTTCGGCGCGTAGTCGAGCTGCTCGCCGTCGGCTTCCCGCAGCGCAGCCTCGAGTACGTCGCGCGCGTCGTTCCGAAGCAGGCTTGGTGGACAGCGAACGGCAAGCGGCTGGGCCTGTCGTCGCTGAGCGTTGAGGTGGTGCGGAGGAACATGCCGGCCGAGGACGGGCATGCGCGGATTCTGAACCCACGGGTTGCCAAGGTGCTCGAGGGGGCCGGCATTGAGCGGAAGGCCCATGGCGCAGCGTAGCCAAGCCCTTGAGCGCACGAGCGGCGCCGACGACTACCCCTACGACGCGAGCCTCCGCGCCGGGGCACTTCAGGGGCTCGATAGGCTGCGAGCTGTCCCCGACCGAAAGCTGGCTGGCTACCTCTACGTCTTGTACACCCAGGCCGACCGAAACTCTGCCGAGCACTCCGAACGGTGTGCCAAGCATCCCGTCACACTCGATGCGCTAAGTCGAGTGGCAGTCCGCGCCCTGAATGGAGACTTTGGGCCTGACGCCCACGAGCTCGCGGCGTACCTCTTGCTGGACGAAGCTGGACGCCAGCGTTTGGACGAGGCGCAGCTTCGCGTGTTTGCCGACCGGTTTCGCGAGTTGCGACGGGACCGCCGCTGACCGCTCACTTCCTCGCCGGCGGCAACCCCAGCTTGACCCTGAGCTCGTCCGCCACCGACATCGTCTTCTCGGGTCGGGGCTTCCGTCCTGCGGCCAGCTCGTCCATGTGGCGCTGGATGTCTTCGCGGCGTGCCAAGTAGCGACGCCCGATCTGCACACCGCCGCCGGCTCGAACGAAAGCGATGTGCCGCCGCCGGCCGAGCGGACTCTTGATTTGGTCGACCATCCCCAAGTCGTCGGTCCGCAGCTTCATGACGACCATGTCCGCGACGCGGCTGGCCAGTTGATCGACGAGGGCATCGAGGGCGACGTGATGAGAATCGGTCATGACGAACGCCTACCCCAGGCAAGGGACAGGTATGGTGATCTCCGTTCACGACTGCGGCTGTCGCTTGGCCTTCGCCTCCAGTTGCCGCATGTTCGCAAGGGCCCGGTCGAGCTCCTCGCCCTTGGGTTCGAGCTCGAGCGCGATGTGGGCGACCTCGCTGAGCGGGTCGAGATTCGTCCCATAGCGCCGGACCGCCTCCAAGTAGCGGACCGCCAGCTCCGTTCGCTGGTCGCCGGCCAGGGCCGCGTCGTAAGCGTCCGCAAAGTCGCGGATTTGCTTCGCGCGTGCCCATCGTGCAGCGACACGCTCAAGGTCGTTGGCGAGGAGGGTTCGGTACTCGACCAGCTTCTGTTTCTCTCGTTCGAGCGCAGCGGCGTCGGCTTCGCGCGCCTTTCGTTCTGCTGCTTCACGTGCGCGTTGCTCCTGCTCGAGGCGGCCCTGCTCGGCTTCCTGGTTGAGGCGCTGTCGCTCGGCGACGGCTGCATCGATGCCGACGATGACCTGACCGAGGATCTGTTCGACGGGGCGGGTTTCGGTGTCGGACCACATGGAGCGAGCCAGCCGGTGCTCCAGAACGTCGACCCGCAAGCGTCCGCCTGGCCAGTAGTCGTACTTGGTGATGCGCGCGGACGCGCCCTTCTCGGCTCGCTCCCGTTCGATGTCCGCCGGCTTGCGCTCAGTTCGCTCGAGGCGCTCCGATACCGAGAACGCGATTGCCTCGCTCTTGACGCGAGCCACGAGTCTGGACGTACCGGCGTCGGTCGATATGAGCTCGACGCTATCGCCGCGACGCTCGAACGCCTTCGCCAGCGCGTCAACAACGAGCAACGCGCGCCGATGCGTCTCGATCGTGACAGCCATGCACTCGCCCGCGATCACCATCCGGTTGTGCTCATCGACGGGAGCTTTCGCCAGCAAGGCGGCAATTCGCCGAGTCGTGACGTGGGCGCTTTCCAGTGTTGAAGCGACATCAACCTCGGGCGCGGGCACCTTGGCAGCGATGGGCGTGGCAGACGGATCGCGCTCGGCCCAGTGCCAGGCCTGCGGTCCCGTCGATTTGGGTAGCGGGGGCCGCTTCAGCTTTTCGCCAGCCGCGATGCGCGCCCAATAGCCGCGGCCAGGTGTGGGGACGTTCAATCTTCGACACGTCTTTCCGAGCGCGACACTCGATATGCCGTACTGAAGCGCGAGCCGCAGCATCGGCATTGACCAGACCTGTTCGTACAGTTCCTCTCGGCTGACGGTGACGTGCGCCATGGCGCGATCCTGCATCCATTCGAGCGAGGCGGCAGCTGTGGTATGCCGCGTGGATGGCAGCGCGGAAGAAGACGCGAACACCGCCACGTACTCGGTCCAAGGGGGCGCAGCGCCGGCCAAAACCAGTGCGAGCCTCCAAGCCGACGCCCCCGGCGGAGTGCCTCTATCTCGGCTGTTTTTTCTACGACGACGTCCTGAACGACAAGGACTGCACCGGAACCTTTCAAATGGTCGTCTCGGCGTCCACACCGGAGCAGTCGCTCGACCGTTTTCGAACACGGCTTCGAGCGATCCATCGGCTCGGTAACGTCCTGACGAGCCCGAGCACCGTCTACCTTCAGGGCGTCGTCCCGCTCACCGGCTCCTTCAAGGAGGCCCTTCTGGTCAATTGCGAGTTCAGGCCGAGGCCAGATGCGCCCGACTATCAGGTCGTGAACATGCTGCCGCCACAGGGCATCAAGACTCCGGGCAGCTTCGAGCTCGTTCAGGGGAAGGACGAATCCATCCAGCCCTTCGTCGACTTCGGAGGCCTCGCTCATCAGCGCGCCGAGCAGCGCGCGAAGGAAAGCTCGAGACCCGCAGGCTGGCCGGCACAGCCGCCGAAGCCGCGTCTCAGCCCCGAGGAGCGCAAAAAGCAAAAGGAAGAGGCCGCCGCAAACCGGGCCAAGAAACAGCTTGAGCGGGAGACCGCCAAGAAGGTTCGACAGGCAGCCGCAGATGAGAAGAAGAAGCGAGCCGCCGCTCTGAAGGTAACGCTTGCAGAGTTGGGCCGCTGAGGTGGCCTAGGCATTCCTCGCTCTGGGGTCGGCCTGGCGAGCACATCGCTCGGATCGTAGATTGCTCGGGCAATGGCTGAACCGACATATTTGCCCTCCGACGGCGAGTGGACCCGAGACGGGTCTTGGAACGAGGCGCTGTCGGCGTGTCTGTGCCGAGAAGAGGCCGAGGCCGGTTTGGACGCGCTTCGAAGGGCGGTCCCGCCGCGGCATATCGCGCGCTTGCTCAGAACCGAGCCAAGCAAGCCGGGTCACCCGCTCGGGCAAGACTACGTCTTCAGGTTTCACAGATTCACAGTCGTGGAGTTCGCAGTGGCGCTCCTGCGCTTTGGGCCAAGACGAATTCGGGAACGCATTCGCAATCCGGCGGACTACGTAGGCTTTCAACGCGAGCAGCTGGCGGGACTGGTCTTCCAGGGCACCGGCGCCACGATGTTGCACGAACCGCTCGGCCGCGTTGGGTCCCTCGACTGGCTGGCGGAGTGGCCATGCGGATGTGCTCTCGCCGTCGAGGTCAAGTGCCCGCAGGAGAGCAAGCAGAGCCGGAAGCGCTCGTTGATCGTCACACATTTCCATTGGGCGCTGATGGCGAAGTTCCACTCGAGCCCGGCTGTTCGCGCTGACACGGGAACCTGGATCAACCTTGCCCTGACCAACGACTTCATCCGCAGAATGGGAGACGCACAACTCATCAACGATGAAGGTAAGGCAAACCCAAAGGAATTGGACCGCGTTGCTAGCGACGCGATGAGGTTCGTCGATGAGTTATCGTGGCCCGCCCCGGATGGAACCTATTCGCTTGGTGATGCGGGAACGATGCGCATCGCACGTGGCGCCGGTGCGGAGCCGGTCTTCCATTTCTCCGGGAGCATCATCCCATCCGACAGTGACCACGAGGAGAAGCGAATTCGGGACGATCTCATGGAGGCCGCCGACCAGCTCAAGCGAAATCCCGAACGGGCCGGGTTGGTCTACCTGGATGCTGCGTGCGACATGACGCTTCGGAGCAAGCTCCCCGCGGTCCAAGATTTGCTCCGTGAGCCGTGGGCAGCAGAGCTCGCTGGCGTGCTGTTGGTCGATAGCTCCTTCAACGGGACGCCTGACCGCCTTGCCATGTTCGTCCCCGGCGCGCGCGAGGAAGAGGCAGGGGCCCTATTGGATGGCTTGCGGTGCTGCCAGCACGGTCATTTCCACGCAGATACCGGAGTATTCCCGCAAGCGGCGTGCGAGCCACAGTGGGTGTGACGAAACGTCTGCCTCAAACCATCAACAGCTGCTCCGGATTCGTACGCGCGCTTTACTCGCCGTCCCAGATCTGGATTTGAGCTTCCTCGTACGCCGATGCCGGCCGCTTGCTACGATACTTCAGCCGGGTCAATTCTTCGTCTTCTTCGCGAAGAATCCAGACGACGTCGATCTCCTCCTCCAGTATATCGAGCACGCCTTCGACGTTCGCCGCATTGAGGCATCGTTGTTTAAGGGACGACACCGTCGCGCGGTGCTCGACGATGAATAACTCTCGCCCGGGGTCGAAGCTCTCCTGCTGGTGCCACGTCATCTCGGTGAGGTCGACGGGAGCTGCAAATCCTCTAGCCTTCTGCCGCGCACGCTTGCTCATTCTATGCGGGTGAAAGTTCGAGGCCTTCTTGATGTCATCCGAGATGGACTCGCTCAGTCGACTCCTGTGCGCCGCCTTTAGGTCGAGGGTTCGCAGCGCCTCTGCCTTGGCGAAAATCGCGGTCGCAAACGGCGCCATGAGCGCGCGTGTGCTAGTCGGTTGGCTCATGACGACCCAGGCTAGTGCTTGTCTGCGGCCCGCTCATGAACGTCCGAGCAATCGGATAGCCTCAGTATATAAGTTGCTGTAATCACGCCAGTTTTTAACTGAACAGATTTTGATGTTGACCCACAGTCCACATACGGGTAGACGTATTTTCCTGGATCGCCGCTAGGCGAATGAGGTCCTTGAAAATCGAAGCCCGCCCGCGGATTGAGACGACCAGATTCTGTTGGTCGTGCTTCATGGTGGCCAATAGCGCCGCCGCGAGGAGCTCGCTAGAGCGACTCGCACGCTGCCAGTACTAGATGCGCTTCTTGTGTGTCTCGTAGGAAAAGGATTCGTTCCCGGCCCTACCTTAGTACGGCTCGAGAGTCGGGTCTGTCGAGTCCTGTGATGGGATTGGATGGGCACGGTTCTCGATTCAGGGATGCAGAAAGTGCTCCACGTTCCTTCCACAAGCGATCCGCACGGTAGGGCACGCGTGCGACGAAACGCGATTTTGCGTTTCTGGTCACGTGGAAAGGACCGGCCACCATGGCCGACAAGAACCTCAAAGCTGTGGCTTCCCTCCTGCGGAAGCTCGCGGCCAAGGGAACGTTGGAGCAGGGACAAGAGCAGGCGGCGAACAGAGCACTGATGAACCTACGGAGAGCACTCCGAACGAATGACGCAGCCAAGATTCGGGCGGCCATTGGCCGCTTTGCAGCGCTGTTCATTCGTCACAATGGTGAGTGAGCGCGCTGCTCGTCGTTCGAATCCCGGCCTTCTGCTTCCTGCCTTCGGCGCCCGAGCCCAGTTCGGACGTCGAAGGCAGGAAATTCGTGAGGATTGATGGATTACGCTAAAGGATTGCAGGACGCTCGCGAGCGACTAGGGCTGTCGAAGCGGCAGCTTGCTCTTCGCAGCGGCGTTCACCCGAGCTACATCGGGCACCTTGAGTCGGGGCGGAAGAAGCCCAGCCTTGACGTGCTGGAGCGGCTGGCTGACGTCTTGGGGCTTCCGCTTCCGTTACTCATGCTCATGTCTGCAGACGCAACCGATCTTCGAGGCATTGATCGCGAAGAGGCGAGCACGTTGGTCAACCACCTTTGGACGGTTCTCGATGCGAAGTGAGGTCAAGAAGCCGCTCGTTTCGATTCGCTACGTGGCCGCTGTTCTTGGTGTGCCTCCGCAGAAACTGTTGGAGGTGGCCCGGGACGCGGATCGGCTCTATGCGCCGTTCATCCTTCGGCAGGAGCGAGGCGGGAAGACCAAGGCGCGAGTGATCGACAATCCCGTGGGCCCGATGAAGTTTATTCAGGGCCGCATCAAGACCCGGCTTCTGGACATTCTCGATCTACCTGTCTTCATCACCGGCGGGGTGAAGGGGCGATCGACTCAGTCCAACGCTTCGGCGCACGTCGGGCGACCCGAGGTTGTGTCGCTGGATCTGAAAGACTTCTTCCCCAGCATAACCAACGACGCGGTGGCGCGAATGTGGTGCGAGGAGTTCGGCGCATCACGTTCCGTCGCATGGCTCCTAACCAGGCTGACGACCTACAAGGGCCACCTCCCACAAGGGTCGCCCGTGAGTAACGCCGTTGCCAATTTGGTGGCCCTCCCGTTCTTCGCCCGGGCACACGAGCTGTGTGGTGGACGGGGCAGTCGGCTGACCGCCTACGTGGACGACTTGAGTATCTCGGGTGTTCGGACGCGCGACCATATTAATGACATTGCGAAGGCCGCGAGCCGGCGAGGCCTTCGTGTGGCACGCCGGAAGACATCGGTCATGCCGGCACACACGCGGCAGCACGTCACTGGACACACCGTCAATCGAAAGCTCTCCAATGGTCGTCAGCGACTCGATGACGCGTGGCGGCGACTTCAAGCCGCTGATTCAACTTCCGGCGAACCCGCCACGCTACAGAGCCTTCGTGGCCTGACGATCTATCTAGCCACCACCTGTCCGGAGCAAGCAAGACGACTGACCCCGCGCCTTCGCCAGCTCGAGGAGCGCCACAAAAGGCGCAAGGCAGAAAACAGGGAAGAAAAATCGCACGGCCCGAGTGTCGGGCCACGCAACTGAGCGACGCACAGGCCGATAGGGTGAGGTGAGTATCCCGAGACTGTCCAAGTGTGGCCGATTCATCGTGATCGAGTCGCTTCACATCGACCGCAACGTGTTCGAGGTGCTTGCGCGATGGGCGAGGGAACGCGGCCTCGCTGTCCAAGATGCCGTCCAGTTGGCGGTCTGCGCCTTCAACGAGCGGAACGCAGCCGAAATGGCGCGCCCGGTGGTCATCCGCGTGCACGACTCGTGCTCGCCGAATGACCCGCCTGATGCTTTCAGCTACCGCCCTGACCCCGGAATGGGAGGACCAGCGCCGAATCGGCTTTCTTCGCATTGCGCAGCGCACGAATCCGAACGAACGCCCCCTCCGTCTCCGGCGCCATGACGTCGAAGCCGAGCTTGCGCAGCTGGGAGCAGAACTTGGTCAGATCCTCGAAGTACTTGGCGGGTTCCCAGATGTGCAGCTCGCCGTCCAGCCGTAGGCAGCGGCGCGCTTCGCGGATGTAGTCCGTGAAGTTCGCGCCCATCAGGGCGAGCGAGAAGATTGCGACGTCGAGGGACCCATCCGGAAGTGGCACGTGACTGATGTCGCAAGCGACAACGCGTTGATCGATAGCAACGTGGTCGAAGCTGTGGATTTGATGGCGCTCTGAGGCTTCCGCTGCGATGAGCGCCTCGCCGCAGCCAAAATCGCCGACAACGAGGCCTTCACGCTCTGAAAGCCAGCGGAGCTCCTCCTTGTAGGGAACCACGGGCCAGCTCTCGCGTAGCTGGCGGTAGAAGGTGTGGTAGTGCGCCCACTCCTCTGGTGTTTGAGCGAGTCGCGTGTGCGTGGACTCGCTGCTCGAAGCGTACCAGCGGTTATTCATCTTGCTGAAGTCGCCGTAACGCGTGTTGCGACGCTCGACCTCGCTGGGCTCACCGGACAGGGGGATCTTGATGACGGGCCGCTGGACTTCGGCGAGCTTGCCGGTCTCGAGGCGAGTGAGCCAATCCATGATGTCTTGTTGCGCCTGTGCGGGTGTGCGCAGGTTGCCTTCGGGGACCACGCCGTCCACAGCAGCGTCAGCAATCGACTTCTTGTACTCCAGGCGATGGAGCTTCGATTCGCAGTATGACCAGCGCTCACCCTTCACCATCGCAAACGTGACAGGTATGATGACGCGGACCCTATCGAATCGGCTGCCCTGCCGGTAAAGGCGGCCCACCAGTTGCTCGTATTCCGCGTTCGTCCATGGCAACGAGTTGATGATCAGTTTGTTGCAGACATGTTGGAGACCATCGACACCTGTGCCGATCCGACTCGACGCGATGAGCACGTCGATGTTCCCGTCCGGGTTCAAGAACTCGGTGAGGTGGTCATCGTCCGTATCGCCGGTGAGTAGCCCAGCGCGATAGCCGGCAGTCTCGAGCGCCACGCGAAGCGGGCCCGCGACGCCGTCGACGTAGTGCGTGTAGATCAGCGCTTTTTCACCTGGCACTAGGTGCTTGAGGATCGTGGGCGTGCGTAGCCGCGTGAGGACTTTTTCGAGCTCGAGCACCGTCTTGCGTCCCACGGCGCGGATCTCGTCCAGCGATGACTCGCAGTCGATCTCCTCCTTGTGGAGGTCGAGCTGAATCTTGTAGTCTGGCTTCCAGCGCGTGCCGAGCGTGACGAGGCGCTGGTAGAGACGCATGCAGTTCTGAACGGTGGCGCGTGTCTCTAGGTCATCGTGGCGATGGCCGGTGATCATCTCGACGAGACTCTTGCCTTCCTGCAGAGTGTTGATGACAGGAGTGCCGCTCATTCCTAGCACGCAAAGGTTCGTGCTCTTCTTGCCAGCCTCCAAGACAAGTCCTTGGACGAGTCGCTTGCGCTTCGACATCTCGGCGCCGGCTTCACGCTGCTTTGTATAGTGGATTTCGTCGATGACGATGAAGTCGACGAGGTTCCGGTCGAGGAACGCGACAAGCTCCTGCTCGGAGTTTGGCTGCTGAAACTGCTCGAAGTTGAGCACGAGGTAGCGCGGCGAATCGAGAGGGTCGCTCCACTCGGGGCGCCAAGTCTTCTTGGCGATTTCGGATGCTGGGAAGGCTCGTTTAATCTCGCGGGCCCAATTGCCAACCACCGCGTTCGGACAGCAAATGACGGTCAGTTTTGCGCCGACGACCCGGGTAGCCACGATGGCGCTCAGCGTCTTCCCCGCGCCCATGCCTGACCAATTGCCGAAGCGGCGCTCTCTACGCACGGACACGGCCACGCGCCGTTGCATGAGGTTTGGCGGAGTTACCGGCGCCCCAGCGCCCGGGCGAAATGCGTAGCCGGAGGGCGTCTCTAGTGACTCTGCCTCGTCGAAGTCGGCCAGGAACGTGTCGCGAGCAAGCGTTGAATAGGCGTCACCAGTAAAGGACGCCGCCTGCTGACGCGCCTCCTCGGCATTCACGTAGGCGTGCCGCCAGAGCTTGGCCTTGGCGCTATCGAGCAGGAACTTCACCGTCTCCGCATCGGCGTTGGCAACCAGCACACTGTCGAGCGCGGCCAGAGCATCCTGCGTTTTCACGATTGGCATCTCATCGTCCGTGGCCGCTACGGCGGCCGACGACGCACCGGTGGCATCGACCTCTCGGCTAACATCAACGTCCACGCGCTCTCCGTGGTCGACTGGCTCGGGCGCTGCGGGGAGGGCAAACGGGTCAAGGGTTTCGGCGGACTTTGGGGGCAGGCGGCCGTCGACGACCTCGAGGGTCAGCGCTTTGTTCCCCGCAAATTCATCCACGAGTGACGGCTTGCCTTCAGCGAACTTCTCCAGTTCTTCGCGGGGGAAGCGCCCGGACGAGACCGCCATGACGAAGGGGCGTGAGTCCTTGTCCTCAAACACGCCGGCCTGCATTGCGAGCGCAAACAGCTCGCTCGGGTTGAACGCGGCAACGTGCGAAAGTAGCGATTTGACAAATGCGCGGATGTTGTCGAGCGACCAACCTCCGTAGCACGTTGGGCACCGGCGGCTTCCACGTGTTCGGGATCGTACCGTTGCCTGATACTCGTGCCCGTTCGGGCAGAGCCACCACGCGTTCATGATGTGGTCGGCGTCTACTTGTGTCGGTGAGACATCGCCATTGCGGTTTGGATGCCATTCGGCCGCGACGGCCGGGTTGATCGTCGCTAGCGACTTCTCGACCGTCGCGCAAATAGGGCAACTCGAGTCCTTCACCATCAGCAGCGGTGCGCGTTGATAGTCGTGCCCTTTCAGGCAGCGCCACCAAGTGTTCCCGGTGTGCGCGATATCAATCGCGCGGGGCGAGAGGTCGCCATTCCTGTCAGGGTTCCAGAGCGGCACGAGGTTCGGCTGCGCCTTGGCGATCGAACTCGTGCCCGGACCACTGGTGCAATGCGGGCATGACGAGTCACCGAGCATGCTTCGCGGCGAGCGCTGGAACGAATGGCCGTTCTCGCAGCGCCACCACGCCGCACGGAAGCTCCGCTGGGGGATCCCCGCGGCAGACCCGTTCTTGTCGTCGTCCCAGAGCTTGCTTAGCAGTGGATGCAGGTCAATTGACTCGGCCATTTCTGCCTTCTGTTCAGGAAAAAGGTGGCTCGATACGGTCCGCGCTCATCCAGCGTGGGTCGCGTGGCTCGAACCCTCGCGGCAAGCCTGGACCTTGGACCGACCTGCCCTCGACCTCGTCCTCGGCAACAAGTTGGTTGAGCTCAAGAAGGAACTCGATCGAATCTTGCTCGGCCGGCATGCTGTACGCCCGCTGAACGGCCTCGTCGAGAGCCGCTTGTGCGTCCTTTAGTGGGTGCGGGCCAGGAACTTCGGCGGCCTGGTAGATGTCGCGAAGCGACCACCCATTGGTCTTCGCTAGCCTCTCTCGCGTCCGCCGTAGTTCGAGTCCAGCCTTCGCTACTGCAGCAACCTCATCCTCCGTTGGCTCCTGGGGCCACGGAAATGTTCGCCAGACCTCGATCGAGTATCGAATGCGCTCCTCACGACGGCCGCCTTTCACCGCAGCCCACTGCCAATGCGCTGACGACTGAAGGACTCCGAACGAATAGTCGTCTTCGTATCCGAACAACTGTAGCTGCTCGACAGGAACGACCTGCGTTGAGAGGAAGAAGAAAATCGGCCGCGACGCAACTCGTGAGCAGGCAATCACCCGCTGCAGTGTTTTGACCTCATCAAGGAAGTCCCGCCGATGCCAGAACGGCCGCCACCACGTGCGGAACCATGTCTTGTAGTGATCGGTAGTGGCCTGCTCTGCCTTGTCTCGAACGAGCGGCTTAACGTGCTCCAAGAGGTACTGGTACGCTGCCCCGGACATCCGCGCCTCGGCTTCCGTTGCGAGCGCGCCCAGGTGGATCGCATAGTCGGGAGTGCGCTCAAGCTTGCCGCCAAGAACATCGTCACCGTTCGCCACCGCCTGGATGAAGCGTTGTGCTCCAGCGTCGGATTTCAACCGGGTTGCCGTAGGAACATCCAGGTAGAACGCTTGTGTCCCAAACGTCACACCTTGGCAGGTGCCGGAGGAGTTCACCTGAAGCTTTGCCGCGCTGGCCACGTCCGCGTGGAGCTGTAGATGTGTGGCGATTGAGTCCCGCTCGAACACGTCCTCGCCGACCACAAGCCGGTGTGGTCCCGGCAAATTGCCCTTGTACCAATTGACCATGCTCACGTGGACGTTCGCCTCGCCAGGCCACTCACGCTCGGATACGGCGTTGGTGATGGTCCCACCGCTTGCAATGACAAAGTCGAGTGCGGATTTGCGGTTGCTCCCCAATCGAATCCCGCTCGTTGCTATGAGGCCGGCACGTCGATCGGGGGCGAGATGCTCGTGCGCTCTCCGGAACCAGTACACGCAAAAATCGCCGCCGACGTTTGGGTATCGCGCTTTGAGCGCTTTGACGTAGTCCGCACCAAGCTCCTTGCGAAGCCATTTCTCGCCAAGGAAGGGCGGGTTGCCGACGATCGCGTCCACAGTCGGCCAATCGGTGAAGAGGGCGTCCGAACAGACGATGTTCTTGTCGAGATTGTCCAGCGGGAGCGATGGGTCGATGTCTAGCTCTAGTTGGCCGACCATGTCGGCGGCGAATTCGAGTCGTTCGCTAAACGCGATCTTCTTGGCTATGTTCAGAGTCACCTTCGCGAGTTCAACGGCGAAAGGGTTGACGTCAAGGCCGAAAAAGTTAGATGCCTGAATTGCGCTCGCCCAACTCACTCTCGCCTTTCCCTGCCCCTGCGTGGACGGGAAGTCGCGAATGCGCCCGAGTAGCTCCGTGTCGAGTCGGTACAGCTCGCGGAAGGCAACGTAGAGAAAATTGCCGCTACCGCAGGCAGGATCGAGAACGCGGAAGTTGAGAAGGGCTGCGCGTACGTCGAGCAGTTCGGCGAGGGTCTTCGCGTCCCGGATGCGTTGTCGCCACGGATCGACGATTGTCGGTCCCACGACGCGCATAATGTCTTCGTGCGCCGTGTAGTGAGCGCCGCTCTTGTGGCGTTCGGCATCGTTCATGATGCCCTGAAATACGCTCCCGAAAATGTGTGGGTCGACGTACTTCCAATTCGCCTCGGAGGCCTTCGTCAAAGCGGCGAGCTGCGCATCGCCAAGCGGGAGCGTTACCGGATTGGTGAACAGTCCGCCGTTGAAGAACGGTACTGCACGAGGGCTCGGGACATCGCGCGTACTCATGAGTCGGAAAAGTTCGCGCAACCGTCTCTCGACGTCACGATTTCGCGCGCCATCGTAGAGAAGTGTGGTGAAGTACTCCTGAGGCAGCAGCCCAATGTCCTCCGCGAACATGGTGAGGATGCATTGCAGAGTGAACTCTACAACCTCACGCCCCCGTTTTGGGTGCTGCTCCTTTAGGCTGGTATAAACACGTGCCACGAGCTCGGCGACTTCGCGCGAGACCTTCGATACGTTGATGATCTTGGGCAACGTACCCGGTGTCCACGCAGTCGACAGGAAGGGGAAAGCCTCGCTGTACTTCGGGAGGTCATCCAGCGCGATTGACAATCTCGGGGCCTCCCGGTCGCGGCCGAGGTCGTAGAGTTGGAGGTCGCGTTGGTTCGTCAAGATGACGTATTGCGGGACCGGATTGAGCTGAAGACACACCCGGAGCAGCGCCTTCCACGCGAAATCCAGCATGACGTCGTGCTTCACGACATCGACGAGCACGCGGCGGGCGTTCCACAACAGCGCTACGTTTCTGGTGCTGCGCTCGCCTTCACTAACAATGGACAGCTCTGCTGGCATCGAGGCGTCCGGCACCTGCCCGTCAGACCAACCGAAGCACCGAAGCAAGCGCGAGGCGAACTCTCTAGCCGCGTCACGTCCCTTGTAGCCTCCCGCCACGTCGAGGACGAAACGGCGTAGCTCTGATTTGAGTGCCCCCGTGGAGCGAACGCTCATTGGGGGCGGCGTACTGCTGTGTCGCTTGGCAGCGAAGGATGGCTCGTTGTCGGCATCCGCGGCAGGACGTTGATCCATGTCGCCCGTTTCGGCCTGGCCCAGGATGCGTGCCACCAGCGGCGCCTTCTCCCGTCCGCTCCCATCGACACCCAGTGCTTCGCATGCAGCCTTTAGCTCGTCGCGATGGAGAACGTCCAATAGTGCGCCGAAGTCGAGGGATCGTTTTCTAACGATCGCGTCAACGTGGGCGTCTATCGAGCGCCGGTCAGCCACATCGAGCTCGAACCGTTCGGTAAGCTCTGCCAGTCGCTCACGGGACAGCTGCTCAAGCACGGCGCGGCGTGTCTTCGGGGATAAGCGGGCATCGGACGACATACTCGGAGCGAGAATAGACTGGAAACGCCGGGGCGTGGCCGACGACCGAATGAGAGAAGGCCTTGAAAATTCGACTCCGCGTGGTTTGCCGCCGCAGAAGCGTTACGAAAAAGTACTAGGGACTAGAGACTCCCGCGTACAGCGTGGCGGCCGCTGTGGTACTTGGCGAGTATGTGGATGGTCCGAGCTGGCCGCGGCGGTGATCGAGTCGACGACTTCATCCAGCAGGGGGTGGCTGGGTTCCTGTCGGACAAGCTACCCGACATCAGCGCGGTGAAGAGCAAGGATGAGTTGCTCGCCCTGTTCGCCGAGCACTATCCCAAGGAAAAGGAGGGGAGCCGTGCGGCGTGGGCGAGCCAACTCTTTCGCCTGCTCACCGAGGTCAAGATTGGCGACCCAATAGTAGTCGGCGATCCCGAACGACGTCGCTACATCCTCGGTACGGTCAATTCCGAGTATGTCCCCCTCGAACTCAATGGGAGCCTGATGCACGCGAGGCGCGTGCAGTGGACCCAGGAGGTATCGAGGGACGCTCTATCGACCGAAACGAAGAACACGCTCGGTTCCACGCTCACTGTCTTCAAGATCAGAGCCGACGCGGCGAAGGACATTGCAGAGCATGCGCACCCGCTCGGCGCGCCACAGCTTGAGCAAGCCGGACCGTCGAGTAAGGACACCGAGCAAGATCAGGAGGAGCTGCGAGAGATTGGCGAGGAAACGTTCCAGCGCGCGAACGAGTTCATCGAAGATCAGATTGACCGGCTGAGTCCCGCGCAGATGCAAGAACTGGTAGCGGGCTTGCTGCGGGCCATGGGCTATCGGACAAGCGTCGCTGAGGCCGGACCCGACCGGGGCGTTGATGTGTTCGCGTCGCCTGACGGCCTAGGCTTGCAGGACCCACGCATCTTCGTGGAGGTCAAACACCGAGCGGCGCAAGTTGGCGCACCGCAGATCCGTTCCTTTCTGGGCGGTCGCCGGAAGGGGGACCGGTGCCTGTACGTGAGCACTGGCGGCTTTACGCGCGATGCCATGTACGAGGCCGATCGCGCCGAGGTCGCGCTCAACCTGATCACGCTGCCGAAGTTGCGTCAGCTGATCGTCGACTTCTACGACAAGCTCGACTCCGAGACACGGGCGCTCGTGCCGCTTCGGCGTTTCTACTGGCCCGTGGCGAACGTTGCACGCTAACACGTTGACCCAGCAACGACCTGACTCCACGCCCTACACGCGAATCCGCTGCGGAACCTGTACGAGCGCTTCAATGGGTTGGTAGATGTCGACCGTTGAAGGTGGTGTTCGGATGCTGACTACAAGCGCGTAGCGCGCGCGGGACTCCGAACGCCCCAGGCCGACACGCTCGCGCCACCATCCGATGACAGGATGGATCGCGATATTGCTGCGCGTGGCTAGATCTGCCGCCGTGCCAGTCCACCGATCGTGATGGAGCGAGCCCTTGCCTCGAAGGTCTGCGTTAATCAGCCAGCCGTCACGGTCGCCGGTCCCGGCATCGGTGTCTTGCTCGTCCCGTGCTGCGCCATTCACGCGCTTGCGGAACTTCGCCAGACTCTCTGTGGGCTTTTGGACAGCAAAGCGTAGTCCGTGGGAAGCGTATCGGTGCCGCTTCCTCCAACCGCGGCGAGCAGGATTCGGCTCGACGAAATAGGAGAGCGTGACACGGAGCTCCACCTCCATCGCGCCCAGCATCGTTAGGGCTGCCTTTGGCCAGGGAAGCTGATGGAGATGCATCTCATTGGACTTGGGTCCAGAGAACGGCTGCAGCTCGTCCTGCACGACAAGAGCTACAGCATTGCTCGCGCTCCAAAGCGCACGCTCGAGGTCTGGCGAGCCGTACCCAAAACACCGAATCAGACGCTCGACTTGTTCGGCACCGTCAGCGTTCGCCACTTCGGCCTTCATGCGCGGAGTCCACTCGGCCGAGTCAACCAGGAGCGCCCGGACCGTCTCTGGCCACAGATCCGGGTAGTGCTGTCGGACCAGGGCGGCGACGCGCGCTGCAGCAGCAGTCGCTGCACTCGTGTCCCCAGTTGCTGTGAACTGTCGCTCTTGCGGGCGAAAGTACGTGGAGATGAGGGACAGAGAGTCCGTGAAGTCTGCCTCCTTGCCACTAGGGGAGAGCGCCATGTTGCCTCCCTCCATGACAATCTCAGGTTTGATTGGCCATTGGCTTTGCCACAGGCACGAGGTCGTGGACGTGGGGGCGAGGTCACCACGCTGCGCGACGCACGACCAGCCGGCGAACGACGGCTCGTCGATCTGTACGCGATCGGTGAACCCGCCGACGGTTACTGCGTTCCAAGCCTGGGCAGGATCGTGAATTGATTCAGTCTCATTTTGACTACGAAATGTCAGTCCGGCGTCCTCCACCAGATTGCCCGCAGACACGAAGAATAGCCTTCGTTCCTCGTCACCAACTCCGGCGCAGAGGTCGTCGACTGCGGCCGACCACGACGTCGGCTGACCACGGTCGCGCGTTTCGGTCGCCGTGATCGCCATGGCGATCACTCGAAGACGTTCCGGGGCACCGAGCTCGGCGTAACCGATGCCCTCGGCGGTGACGGCGCCATAGAGGTCCCTCCGGTTTTGAGCTGGCGGAGGCGGAAGGATTTTCACCGACTCGAGCCGATGAGTCAGTTCTATTGGCCCACTGGTGACTAGCGCTGCACGTAAGTCGCCATAGAGGGCGATGCCGGCCATCTCCGTTCCATGGCCGTCGTGGTCGGCCACACCCCACTGGGGCTTGCAAGCGTGCATATCCGTGGCTGCCAACGCCGGCGAGAGGAGCATGTGTCCGCTGTTGGTTCCCGTGTCCAGGATGCAGACCGCGACCGCATCCTCGGAGGGCGCCTTGACTCGGGCGAGGAGGTCTCTCGCCCAGGCTGCTTGCTCGGTCGGCTTCTGCCTCGTGAAAAAGCTCCCGACATCACCCGCCTTCCGCAACTCAGCGAGG
Organism: Polyangiaceae bacterium; assembly: GCA_035281385.1. Classification (GTDB taxonomy): domain Bacteria; phylum Myxococcota_A; class Polyangia; order Polyangiales; family Polyangiaceae; genus PMG-095. The sequence goes on along the minus strand of DATEDZ010000011.1, from coordinate 2,745 downwards.
GTATCGAGAAACTCCAGAGAAGCCGCAAACTGATCGAGCGTGCCGTAGGCGAGGATCACGGTTCTCTCGGGAAAGATCAGATGGCGATCGCCAACGGTAACCCCCATGACCTTCGCTTGACTGCGAAAGCGCGAGAGCGTCTCGTCGTGATCACCCCGCAGCCATACCTCCCACCAAGAGCGAACACTGGGTTGGGGGAGTTCGTCCAGGTCGTCCGTCCAGAAGCTTTCGGCGACCGCGAGCCTGATGTTCGCGATGCTTTCGATGACCGATCTGTGCTTTGGAGTTCCGCTCTTCAGATTGTTTTCGGTGAGGTAGCGCTCGACGCGCCTTACGAAGAACGAGATCTTGCCTTCAGGCACGTAGACGGTTGCCCAATCCCTATTCTCGGTCCGGCGCGTTGCTATGAGCTCTATCCCTGATCGCAGGTACTCCAGGGACTCCACCTCGAGCTTGAAGCCCGGTGGACTTTCGAATTCCAGGTAAAAGCCCCGTGGCGCTTCAACTCCAGCCGGCAAGGCCTGCTGACCGCGAGCGGCGAGTTGGGCAGCAACGTCTTGCAGCTGCTTCTTGAGCTCGTTGCCATGCCTCGCCCGGTCGACGGAGATTGTCACCGACGATCCGCCACCTTGTTGAGGTGACGTGAAGGCCTCAGGTTTCGCAGTTCCCGAGACGAGAATGTGTTTGCGTCGATCGACCTTGCGTCCAGCCAACGTGACCCCCTGAAATGCTTGAAGCTATTTGCGCCGACTCTCCCGTCGCCGAAGGAGGGCAGCGCGGAGCGCGCTGTTACTGATTCGACTGCTGTCCTTCAGCACTGCTTCCTTGGCCGCGTCGTCGCACGCCTTCGCGATCTCGGCGTAGCTCAACCCCTTGGCCGTCGTCGTGGCGCCCCGCCAGTTCACGCCCTTCGTGTCCATCGGTGCCAAGCGGGCCTTCATCGCCTGGGTTGCGAGTGCCTGATCCGGAAGCGAGAACTCGACAATGTCATCAAAGCGACGGAACAGAGCTGTGTCGAGCAGGCCAACATGGTTGGTCGCGGCAACGAGCAGGCTTTCAGATTCGTCCTGCTCCAGGAATTGCAGGAATGAGTTGAGTGTACGACGCGCCTCGCCGACGTCGTTGGGATTACCTCGTTCGCTGCCAAGTGCGTCAAATTCATCGAAGAAATACACGCCCCGCGTCTTCACAGCTGCGTCAAAGATTAGTCGGAGCTTCGCGGCCGTCTCCCCCATGTACTTGGTGATCAGTCCGTCGAGAAGAACGGAGAAAAGTGGCAGGTGCAGCTCCCCTGCGAGTGCACGAGCGCTGTAGGTCTTGCCAGTCCCGGGAGGCCCAACGAGCAGGATCTTGCGCCGCGGATGCAACGCGCGGGTCGACAGCTTCTCACGCTGTCGCTGCTCCACGACGATGCGGTCCAAGTGCGCTCGGATGTCTTTGGTCAGGATCAGGTCACCGAGCTTCGCCTTGGGATAGGAAGCTGCCAGTAGGGCGCCGAGCTCACCGCGAGGCTGCGCTACCGCTACGGGAGGCCTCGCGCCACGTCCGGGGTCATCGCCGGCTGCAAGCTTGGCCTTGTCGATGAAGGCGCGAAGCTCGTGCGCGAGCTTGGTATGACCCTGCCGTGCAGCATGGGCGGCGAGCTGGATCATCACGGCGAAGAAGCGATCGTCGTCGCCCTCCGTGTGAGACTCCAGTAGTGCCTTCAACTGCTCCGCGGTCGCCATGGAATTCCATTCAGTATACCCAAACGGGTAGAGGCCAACCAAGAAAGCTGGTTCACGCTGCACATTAGAAAGGGCGTAGGTCGCTAGAATGGTACGTCTGCGAGCAGGCTCTTGAGCTCTGACGGACGCTCCGCGCGATGTGCCTTCCTTCGAAGGGAGCGAGCGTAGTCCCGCTCCTGTCGTAGTAGTTCCTTGAACGCCCTGTCGGCTTCCCCCTGCTGCACCGCCAGCACCTCGCCCGGATTCTCCTCCGCCCACTCCAGGAACTGCTCCGTCCGGCTCCGGCGCGGCGAGCCCTTGAACGACCGCCGGTGCCTGTCGAACACCGGGATGAGCTCGGGCGGCAGGTTGTTGCGGACGGCGTCGTCGTCCTCCTGGCCGCGCTCGCGCGCGCTCGACCGTTCTGGCGGCTTTCTACCCGCCTGCCGAATCTGCCGTTGAAAGACGCGCTCCTCGCGGAGGTGGCTCTTGGCCGCGTTCTCGAGCCCGTGACCACGCTCCTTGGCCTCGGCCTTGCCGGTCACGCAGGCGACGCGGCCGTGTTCCCGTTCGGCCTGGTGCTCGAGTGTGAGGCGGCGCCGCTCAGCGGCCTGGCGCTCGCGGACGGTGAGCAGGGCGGTGCGGCAGGCTTCGCGGGCGGCGCGGACCATTTGGCGGCGTTCGGTTTTGGCGGCGTCGATTTTGGTGCGGAGAGCGGCGAGTGCTTCGCGGTCCTTTTGGCGGAGGTGCTCGGCGAGCTCGCGTTGGAGTTTGCGGCGGTCGGCGCTGAGGGCGGGCATGGCGGAGCTACCTGCGCGGCATGTGCTGGTAGTCGACCGCGTACCATTCGAGGAATTCGTCGGCGTAGTGGGCGGCGGCTTGGCGGCGGTCGATGGGCGAGAAGACGAGGTTCCAGCGGTCGCCGGGGCTGCCGAACTCGCGGACGTATTTCTTGGCGGCGACGCTCGTGAGGCGAGCGAAGGCTTTGGGGGCGAGGGTGTGGTTGTACTTGCCGCGGTCCTTCTTCTTGGCGAGGGCG
>DATEDZ010000010.1:0-20177 GCA_035281385.1 Polyangiaceae bacterium | reverse complement strand
GTCCGAGTCCAGGCCCCGCGCGAGCGCGGCCCCGCCTCTGCCTTGCCCGACGCCTATCCCGAGCCCCCTCCCGCTCTCGAAACCGATCCCCTTCCCGAGGCCACGCTCGCGCGGGGCTTCTTCTACGGATCGAGACTGCCTAGCATGCCTGAGCTACTCGAAAGCTCCGGCCTTCGTGCTAGTCTGGATGCCCTGCGAAGGTCGAACGCATGCGTGAAAGCAAGGTTTCACATTTTGGATTCGTGTGCGCGCTGGCGCTGACGCTGCCTGGCTCGCTGTCGCTGTTGGCCTGCTCGGATGGCGGCGGCGGCGGCATGAACGCTGCCGGCACCGCATCGGGTGGTGGCGCAGCAGGCAACAAAGCGAGCTCGGGTGGCGCTGGTAGCGGCGCGGGCGGCTCGGATCAGGGTGGCGCGGCCGGTGACGCCATGCAAGGCGGCATGGGCGGCGGCGCCGGTGATGCGACGGGCGGCGCTCCGGCAAGCGGAGTTGCGCCGGTCGTGGCTGCGGGCGTGCGCTGGTTCGGGCGCGTGGACGTGAGCGACCCCAGCGCGATCAAGTTCGCTTGGACCGGCAGTGGCTTCGTCGGCACCTTCACTGGGCCGAGCGTCTCCGTGAAGCTGCAGACCGTAGGTGGCGGTGAGATCTACTTTCAGCCCGTGGTCGACGGCACACCGGGGACACGCTTTGGCGTCGGCAATGCGGAGGAGACCGTGGAGATCGCGAGCGGGCTTGCCGCGGGCGATCACGTCGTCGAGCTCTACCGCGAGACCGAGGGTAAGGGCTTTGGCTATAGCGTGTTCTCCGGTTTCGCAGCCGGCACGCCTGCCGTTCCGCCCGCTTTCTCGGGCAGGCTGATCGAGGTGATCGGTGACTCGATCAGCGCCGGCTTCGGCAACCTGGGCTCCGAGCAGCACCCGAACTACGGCAACGATCCGAACGGCGGCTGCCCTTTCACGACCGAAACCGAGAGCGGCTACCTGGCCTACGGTCACGTGGCCGCGCGCGCGGTGGACGCCGTCGCCAGCGTGCTCGCCGGCTCTGGTTGGGGCATCTACAGCGACAACGGCGGCAACACCAACAACGTCATGCCCAAGCTCTTCTCCAACACGCTGGGCGAGCAAGCCATGCCGGTGTGGAGCTTCGCTGCCAAGCCGCAAGCCGTGGTCATCAACCTCGGCACCAACGACGGCAGCGCCAACAATCTCACCTCCGAGAAGTACAAGCCCGCGTACACCGCCTTCGTCACGACGATTCGCGAGAAGTACCCGGACGCCCTCATCTTGTGCGCCCTCGGTTCGATGCTCTCCGGCACCAACCGCGACAACGCCGAGCAGTACCTGAACGAAATCGTCGACGAGCTCGGCGATGACAAGGTGAAGTTCCTCGACCTGGGAACGCAGGACGTCCTTCAGGGCACCGGCTGCGCCTGGCACCCCAACGTCGCCGAAGACGCGCGCATGGCAGGCTTGCTCGAGGCAGAGCTCAAAGCCAGCCTCGCGTGGTGACGAAGCGGTCCAGCGAGGCGCGCCCGCCGGGCGCTGGCCTTTCTTTTCGATGAGCCGGTCCGACGTGCTGCGAGCACTAAGGTTCCATGGCCCGCTTGAGCGCACGTGTCGGAACGGGTTTGGTGACGGTAGCGGGTCTGTTCGGCGTGGCATGCTCCGATGCGGAAAATTCCGGCTCGAACAGCGCTGCTGGCCAACCTTCCCTAGCTGGCAGCTCGACTACGACGGGTGGCGGAGGTGCGTCGAGCGCGGGCGCTCCGTCTGGTGGCTCGACGGCGACGGGTGGCATGACCAGTCCGGGCGGAGCCAGTGGCAACAGCAGTGGTGGCATGAACGGCGGCAGCGTGAATGGTGGCGGTGCCAACGGTGGCAGCCCAAACGCCGGCGGCCCGAACGGCGGCAGCGGTGGCGTGCCCTACGACGACCGTTCGCCGACGGGCACCTGCGCGCGCTGGAAAGCAGACACCGCGAACCTGGATGAAGGAACTTGGAGCGGCTCGGTGGACGCCTGCAGCGTCGGTGACATCTCGGCCGACGGCCGCGCCAACGCTTTGCGCATGGTCAACCTCATGCGCTGGCTCGCCGACCTGCCCACGGTGACGACCGACGACACCAGCAATCAGCAAGCCCAGGCCTGCGCGCTGATGATGACGGCCAACGACGAGCTCTCGCACAACCCTCCGATGAGCTGGAAATGCTATTCGACACTCGGCGCGAGCGGTGCCGGCTCCGGCAACATCTCCAGCGGGCCTGGCGTCGAGTCGGTGCTCAGTTATCTGGTTGATTCCGGCAACGAAACGACGCTCGGCCACCGTCGTTGGATTCTGTCGAACGAGCTCGGCCCGATCGGGCTCGGCTCCGCCGGCGCAGGCGGCGCGTCGTGCATGCGTGTCCTCGGTGGTAACGGTAAGGCCAACAAGCCGTGGATGGCGTGGCCCCCGCCGGGAGCATTCCCCATGCAAGCCTATCGAGACCGCTACAGTCGCGTCCTCGACGACACGGGCTGGTCCATTCAATCCGATCTCGATCTATCGGGCGCACGAGTCACGATCACGTCGGGTGGTCAAACCAAGCTCGTGAAGGTCACGCAGCTCGGTCCGAACTACGCCACGAGCGACGCGATCAGCATCATTCCCGACGGTTGGAAAGCGGCCGTCGGCAGCACGTACGCAGTGAGCGTGGCGGGCGTGGCCATGGCGATCGACTATGAAGTACAACTGATCGATTGCCAGTGAGCGCGAGGCGTCCGGCTTTCGCGTCTGCGGCGCAACGGCGGCGCGCAGTGTCCAGCGGTCCGCCTCGGCGCGAACCTCGACCAAGCCGGCCTTCATCTCCAGCGCCACGCGATCGCCGCCGCCAAGGGCCCGCACCCCAGCAGAAGGATGCGAACGTCTGGCAGCCGTCCGCTCGGGCCCTCTCGCCGAGCTTCTCGACGCCATCGGCGCCTAAACGGGCGAGCGTACGCGCAGTGCAGCTTCGAGCAATTGCTGAAACTCTGCCGCCCATTGCTGTTCCAGTCCCAAGTCCAGGCCGAACCGAAACGTGCATCGTCCCACTGTCGCGGCCCAAGGTAGCGAATCGGCGCGCACAGCCAATACGAAGCGGCGAACGGCCGCAATTACCTCAGCGGTCGGCGTTTCGTCTGGAGCCACGATGTCGAGATAGCTCCGCACGCGATTGCCCCCTGGAGGGACAACTACGCTGTCGTTCACACGCGTGCCGGGGTTGATGTCGGGGATGCCCGTAGGTGGCTCGCCGAACCACTCGTAGGACCCATGCAAGTTACAGAAAGCATTGATGCCTTCGAGCCCAGCGAGGTTCCGAACGCGTTGCGCGGTTAGAAGCATTAGGCAGCCCTTGGGAAGACCGCCGGATCCTTTTTGTCTGACTCGTTGATTGGTGTCACGATGACATCACCCGTTAGGACCGCGGCTAGCTGCGTCTCCAATTCCACCAGGTCGTCAGGCGTGGGTGGTCCGAGCTGAAGCAATCGCAGGCCGAGGACGCGGATCCATGGCGAGGGCACACCAGCAGCACGCTCCAGGACGGGCGCCTCCCCTGCTGCATCGATCCGCGCGAGCGCACAAAGCAAAATCGCCGCCTCGAACTCGGCAGGGGAGCGCTGCGTTTCGCGTTGGAGTTGCGCAAGGAGCTCAAGCGCTCGGGCCTGCGCCTCGGCAACCTTTGCTGGGCTGCTTCGTAGCGCGCCAACGAGTCCAGATTCGACTGCGAGACGCCCAGCTTCCCGGATGTACCGACGCGCGGTGCTGCTTGCCAGAAGTTGAAACGCAGCCTCTCTCAGAGTCGGTTCGCTCACGATCATTTGAGTCTCCAGTACTCCGGCGACCCCTTGTATGGGCTGACGTGAACCCGGTGCTCGAACTCACCCAGCCCACCCCACGCGCTCCACACGAAGACGACCGGCACGTCACCGACCTGCTCCACACGGCTGACAAACCCTGTGTGCTCAATCTCGCCTTCGAGACGATAGGCAACGATGTCACCAACCTGTGGCGACAGATTCGCGGGGACCGCGGTATAGCCGTCGCGACGGAGGACATCATCAATGTCGACATCTGCATCGACGGGCGGGATGTAAGCACGGCGCGCAGCGAAGACGAGGCCGTGACAATTGTACCTGCCCGTCGGTGGCCGAAGCTCCGCCGTTGCGGCCGCAAGGACCAAGCGGTATGCTTCGCGGGCGAGCGCAATCGAGTTTGGCGTCGGATCATTGCTGACCCCTGCGAGGATCTGGGATCCATCACGGGCGAAAATCGGGAAAGAGGGGGCAACCGTGCTCACGGGCCTTGTTAGCCTATCCGGAGATGGCACGGGGAGCCAGACCAACCCCGGTGGGCGATCGACAGGGGTCAGGGCGCTTCGTGTGCCCGGACACGGTCAGCCAGGAACTTGATCGCAGGGTTCGAATCCCGCCCTCTCCGCTGATACTTCGTAACTGTTCTCGCTACTTCAAACCGCAGCCTTCGCCACACTGCCGATCACCTCGTCCGGCGTGAGCTGCTGAAAACGCGAGCTGATCTCGCGCTGCGCAACGCTTCGCAGCACCTCCCCCAATCGTGTCAAGAGCGCGCTCTGCGGGGTCATAGGCACGCGCCGAGATCGAAGATCAAAAATGCCAGCGCCTGCTCCTGAGGGCTCAGATCCAGGCTATTACACCCCGACGGAAACGGCGCGACGTCATCGCCTGCGGCTGTTAGCAGCTCGGTGGCCGTCACTCGCCCGCACACCTCGGCGTCGAACCCGTGCGGCAGATCCACCGAGAAGGTCTGGACGGTGGCGGGCGAATCGCCAAACAGCAGGCGTACCGCAGGTGCGCTCACGGCAGCTCGCCGTTCGGCGCCAGAATTCGTCCGCTGATCGTCGCTCCTTTGCCCTGATTGCACGCCGCCGGCGGCGCGCCGCCCAGGATATCCCCACTGCCAGTGAGCCCGGTGGTTCCAGCCTCGGGCTGCGCGACGCCGACGGCTCTGCCCCCCTGCGGCTCACCGCCCCCCACCATCGCTACCACCTGCGCCGACGAGACTACCGCCGCGTCCAGGTCCGACGTTGCCGCCACCTTCCGCTGCCGGCGGCTGCGAGTCCTCACCGCATGACGCCAGAGCCGCACCGATTCCGAGGAGCCAAAGTATGGCGTGCCGCATCGAGAGCGCCGGAGGCTAACACGCGCCGCGCGACTCTCGGACGAGTGACCACTTTGCGACGGCAATTCGACGAAACCCCTCCGAAACATTGCGAACGAATCTAGATCGCGAAGATCACTAGCAATTAAGCGTCGGTGATTTCACCCACTTATCTCGCGACCCTTAAATCCGTAGTCTAAGCGATCATGAAGTTGATCCGGCTTCCGAGCGGACCCCTCGCATGCGTATTCCCTGTGGACGTCGAAACTCAGCGAGGCTCGGAGCACGGCAAGACTTCTGGAGTGTTCCGAGCGTTCTCGGGCTCGGTCGAAGCGGACGGAGAGTCCGAGGCTCAGGCCATCGAGGCGCTCGACGAGCGCGTGCGCCGTTTGAGCTCACCACCGCCCGCGGAGATCACGGAGTTCGAGCTGTCGCGCCAGGCGGCCAACGACGTCGGGGTCTCGCAGGGCCCCGGGATCGCGGACACCACGGGCCATTACCCGCGCCATAGCGAGCTCGACACCACGCCGGCGCCTGCCTCGTCCTCACGCCGCTGAGCAAGACGGCTCAGAAACCGAAGCGCACGTCGAGGTACGGCAAGAAGTGCACGAGCGTGCCGTACGCGTACTTGGCTTCGGAGGCGCGCAGCCCAGCCGAGATCGCCAGGCATGGGCCATGGCGATATTCGAGCGCTAGCGCTTGCTCGAGCGCGTAGGCGGTGCCCACGTCGGGCAGCGCCGGCATCAAGTAACCGGACAGCGCGACCTCGTAGAACAAGCGCGAGAGCAGGCGCCCTTCGAAGGACAGCGCCAGCCGCGGCACCAGGACCGAGTAAAGGGGGGCGAAGCGCGGGTACAGGAACGGGAAGTCGAGCAGCGGCAGCTCTTGGGGCGTAAACGAGGTGTGAGGCGCTACGGCCAAACCGAGGTTGACGCTGGCCAGCTGCGCCTCCGCCCACGCCGCACTGACCAGCACATCTCCCTCGATTTGCAGGGCTTGCGGGGGCGAGCTGGTCTCGGGCAAGAGCCCGCCCGCGCCCGAGCGCGACACCAACCCGAGAAACAAGGTCGGGTAAGCGAGCCGGCCGCGCACCGCCCAGGACAGGCGCCCGTGCTGCAGAGCCTGCACCTTGGCCTCTACGTGAGGCAAAGCGAAAAACAGGACCGGGTGAAGCGAGAGCTCGATGCGATCCGTGACCCCGTAGTGCGAGCTCTGAAACAAACCCAGCTCCACCCGGCCGCGCGGGATGGTCGGCGCATGGTCGCCAGACCAGGTGCGATCGAAGCCCGGCTCCGCTCCCTGTGCTCGAGGCGCCAGAGCGACCGAGCTCAGCGCCAGCAGCCCCATTGCGAGTGCCTTCATGGCAGCTCGATCTCCACCGACACGGGCGCGTGATCCGAAAGCGGCATGGTTTCCATACCGCCGCGCTCCTCGTCTTGGTGCACGAGGCCCGAGCCGTCGACCACGCTGGCGTTGGTGAAGATGTAGTCGAGCTTGCGGTTCCAGAAATCGCGCCCGTCCACCGTATGGCTGAAGTACCTGGCGTTGTCCGCCTGGTAGACGTCGAGCGGCACCTCCGGGGTGTAGTCGTCGTAAAGCTCGACGAGCCAGTCCGCCTCCTCGCGGTAGTCGTCGGCGATGAATTCCTCGTCCTCGCAGACCGAATCGGGGAAGCCGACTTGCTTCTCGGTCCCGGGCGGTAGCGTATTCAAATCTCCGGCGCCAATCACGGTGTTTCCGGCCTCGGATAGCTCGTCGAGCTCCTGCTTGAAGCGGTCGATGTGCTGCTTTTTGGTGCCGTCCTTGGAGTAGGCGTCGGCATGGGTCGCGACCACGAACGTCGGCTGTTTGCCCGGCACCTCGAGCTTCACGCGCAGCACGTTGCGCTTCAGATAGAAGTAGCGCTCGATCCCGGACTGTTCCTCGCGCAGGCTGAGCGCGATGCGCTGCGCGCCGGTCAGCGGGTACTTCGACAGGACGGCGTTACCCGAGTCCATCGCCCCCAGGCCGTCGCTCGGGATGTAGTCGGCCTTCCAGTGCGACGCATAGATGCCGTAGCGCAGCCCGCTGTGATCGAGCAGCCACTGCAGCTGGTCGACGTAGGCGCTGCGCTTGGAGTTGACGTCGACCTCCTGGAGCACGAGCACGTCGGGGTCGTACTGATTGATCTTCTTGGCCAGACGCTCGAGATTGCCGTGCACCTCTGCCCGGCTCATCAGCACGCGGTCACCGAAGCAATCGAAGAAGAAGTCGATGCGACCGCCCCCGAACTTGACGTTGTAGTTCATCACGCGCAGCGGCGCGCTCCGATCGGGCTCGTCCTTGGCGCCGCTCGCCTCGTAGCTCACCGCGCCTTCCAGATCGTCGAAGCCAGTGTGAAACGGATCGCAGGCGAGCAACGCCGAAACCAGCAGCAGGCGTGCGGTCCTCACGGGGCCGCCCCCGGTCGGCCAATCCCAGCCAGCGGAGGCTTTGAAATAACGTCGCGGCCAGGCTGCCACGCTGGCGTCCGCCATGGAGCGCGCACGCTACTCCAGGAAGCGCCGCCCTAATAGCCAGCCTCGATGCCGATGCTGGGCAATGTCAGGGGGCTCTGAGAGTCCTCCACCACACCCAACTCCGGGTCCCAGTATTTTTGCATCTTCTCCTCGGCCAGCAGAGCGTTGAACCACTCGAGCGTCGCCGCAATCCAGGCGCCCGAACCCAAACGCCAACGCTTCTCGAAGCGCACGTCCAGGCGGAAGAACCCCTCCACGCGGCCCTCGAATAGGTAGGGGCGCTCGGCTTCGGCGTCACCGGGGCCGCAGTCGGGGGTTGGGCATGCCAGGAGATAGGGACGACCCGAGGCGTAGTAGGCGCGGCCGCCGAGGCGGAAGCCCCCGCCCAGATCGTAACCCAGCACCACGGACAGCACATGAGGGCGATCGAAATCGGAGAGAAAGGTGGCAGAACCCGCCGTGCGCTCGGTGCGCGACAGGGTGTAACTGAGGAAACCGCCGAGCCGTTCCGCGAAGTCACGACGCAGAAACAGCTCGAGCCCGTAGTTGCGACCCGAGACGCGGAGCTCCTCGGCCTGCAGCAAGCTATGAAATACCGTCGCGCGCGCGTACATGGCCGATGGCAGTGCCAGTTCCAGCCCTTGAGTGGCCTGGTAGGCGCGCTGCACCCCGAGCTCCAGGGCGCCAAAAGTGCCGCCCGGCACGAACACGCGGTAGCTCGGCAGCTGATGCGTGAGCCCGAAGCCGCTGAGCCAGGCGAGCTTGGCCGCGATGCGGGCGCGCGTCGCCAGGCGTGGCTCTGGAAAGGCGTGAGCCTCACCGCGGGAACGGCTCAGGTCGAGCCGAAAGCCCGGCACGATCTCGAAGCCCCGGCGCGGCTTGAGCGACAGCTCGCTCCAAAGCCCCAAGTCGAGATCATTTCTGGGTCCGTATGCGACCGGCGTCTCGTCGCGCCGCTCGTATTCGGTGTCGTAGGCCTCGACGAGGGCGTCGAAACCGCCGCGCAGCTCGGCAGCCTGCGACAGCCGCTGCGCGCCTTCGAAGCGCGCGCCGATTTGTTTGGTCTTGGAGATGCCGTTCGCTCCCACTTCACCTTCGTTCGCATTCAGCCGCTCGTCGGTGCCGAGCGTGAGCGCCAGCCGCGCCCGACCGGTCTCCCCCAGATGATCCCAGCGCAAATCGAGTCGATGAAACTGCACGTCGAACAAGGTCTGATCGATGGTCGTGTTCTTCAGGAGATCGTAAGCGCCGAAGCCGAACAGCGAGAAGCGATCGCGCTGGCTGGTGCTATAGGCGAGCCGCGCCTGGTAGTCCCAGTACCCAAGCTCGTAGTCGGGCGCTACCATTGCCAGGAGCGCCTGGGTGTAGCTGTAGCGGCCGGCCAGAAGCGCGCTGCCCCGACCTCCTGCGAAAGGTTGTTCGAGCATGGTGCCCGCATCGAACACGCGGGCCTGCACCTCGGCGCGCCCTACACTGCTGGAAGCAGTCGTTTCACCCGCCATGATACCGCCGGCGAAGCGGCCGAAGCGCGCCGGGTACGCCGACGGCACCAGCTCCACCCGATCCACCAGGGCCGGCGCGATCACCGAAGGGCCGGCGCCTACGTGAAACAGCAGCGGCACGCGAATGCCGTCGATGAAGTAGCCGACGTCGCCGGGCGGGGCCCCGCGCACGAAAAAGTAAGGTAACCCGCTGAGCACCGGCGCCACGCCCGGTAGGATCTCGACCACGCGGAACGGGTCGGCGAAGGCACCGGGGATCAGGCGCGTGTCACCGCGCGGGACGTGGATGGCGCCGAGATCCTCGCTGCGTTCTCCTTCAATCGTGATCTCGACCGGCGCTGGCTCGCTGCCAGCGGGAGCGGCGGCCGGGGCCGACGCGGGAGCATCCGAGGGCGCGGACGCCGGAGCATCCGCCGAGCTGGAGCCGGTGGGTGTCGCCGGAAGTGGCGGCGCCACGGGCGCGGCTCGAGGCTCGACGAACGAAACCTTGATCAGAATGCGCGCCCGCACCGGCAAATTGTTGCGCATGGCAGGCGCGAAGCGCCAGCTCGCGACTGCCGCTCTGGCTGCCGCATCGAACGGTGGCGCTCCGCTGCGTACGAGCAGCTCGGAGACGCGGCCGTCCTCGCCGACCAACACCGAAAGCTCGACGACCGGGTCGCCATGTGCACCGGCCGGGTAGACCGCCTCGTTCGACTCGAGCAGCCGTGGCTTGACGACGCCGGATGCCGACTCCTGGGCATCCTGCGCGACCAGCGCCGGAGCAGTCAGCCAACAAGCCATCCCGATCAGCCACCGACCAAACCCGAACCGCGTCACGACGCGAGCTTAGTCAATGTGGTGGGATGGACGGAACTTTTTCGCCGCCGTGCTTGATTTCCAGCCGCTGGCCCTTGGGCTGACGGATCTCGAAGAGCAAGTCGTTGAACCACGGCAGCTCGATGTCGAACGGCTTGCCGCCCTTGACACGCGGGAATTCGATGGCGCGCAGGCGATTGCCGCGGTCTTCATCGTGGCCGACGACCCCAGACTCGGCGCGCAAGCCGCACTCCACCGCGTGAGCCACCATGCTCTGAATCAGTCTCAGGTCATCGGCGTTGGCAGCCGCCGACCGCGCGAAGTAGCCCGACTTCTGCACCAGGGCCTTCTCGGCGCCGAGTAGCTTGGCAAATTGCTTGCTGAACCACTGCCCGACGTTGACGCTGTCCAGCTTGTAGTGCCCGAACGCGTCGCGCGGGATGGACTGGCCCTTGGCCTCCATCTCGCTGACGATCTGATCGAGACAGGCGCCCTCGGAGACGAAGACATTGACGCAGTCCTGCTCGTCCATCACGGCGTGCAGACGCGCAGCCTCGGCCTCGATGTCGAACTTCATCTCGGGCACGTAGACCGCGTCCAGATCCTTGTGAGCGCGCGCCAGGTTGAAGCCCGGCAGAAAGTCGGGGTGGCGCAGGCGATCCCGATAGACCTTGGCGCTGTAAGCGGTGAGCCAACCGCAGTTCCGACCCATCACCTCGTGCACGATCAACATGCGCGGGTTCGCGGAGTGTTCGTTCACCACATTCTCGAAATAGACGGCGCTCTGCTCGGCGGCGGTCCAGGCGCCGAGCGACTGGCGGATCGGGTAGACGTCGTTGTCGATGGTCTTGGGCAAGCCCACGACCGTGAGCTGGTAGCCGTTCTTGGCCAAGTAGCTCGCCAGGTCGGCCGCGGTGGTGTTGGTGTCGTCACCACCGACGGTGTGCAGGATGGTCACGCCGTCCTCGGTCAACCGCTCCGCGGCGACCTTCAGCGGATCTTGCCCTTCCTTGATCAGACCGCGCTTCAAGCAGTCGGCGATATTGGTGAGCTTGACGCGGCTGTTCTTGATGGGGCTGCCGCCATGCTTGTGCAAGACCTGGGCGCTTGCTCGCACCTCGGGCGTGACCGTCACGCTCTGTCCCAGCAAGAGCCCCTTGTAGCCGCCGAGGTAGCCGATGATTTCGAGCTCGGGAGCCAGCTCCGAGTAACGCTCGATCAGGCCGCCCACGGCCGACGAGAGGCACGGGGCGAGTCCGCCTGCTGTCAAAATTGCGACCTTCTGCTTTTGGCTCACGCTATGGTCTCCACGGTAAGTGCCGGCGCTTTGGGGCTGCCTTCCAGGCGAAGCGTCCGTAGAAGCAGAGGCGTACCGCGTCAAGACTGTTTGAGGGCTTACCCACCGGGTAAGATGCTGGTTCGACTGTTTTCGGGTCCGTTGCCTTGGCCACCACCACCCGCACTTCAAGACCACCCATCGACAAGGCGCGGCAACGTTACGCGCTGCTCGTGGATTCGCTCGACGACGAGCACGAGCATTCGGTGGTGCTGGGTACCTTGATGGCGGCACGAGACGTGGACGCCAAGCTGATCGTGGTGCCGGGCGGGCCGGTGGACGCCATCGATCCGCGCCTGCGCGTCAACAACTTCGCTTTCGATCTGGTGCGTCCCGACAACATGCTCGGAGTACTGGTGCTGTCGAGCGCGCTTGGCAACGCCATCGGCCCCGAACGGCTCGAGACCTGGCTTGCCCGTTACGCGAGCATGCCGGTTTGCTGCATGGGCGTGCCCATACCCGGCCACGTCACCGTCAAGGTCGACAACAGCGGCGGCATCCGCGAGGCCGTTCGGCACCTGATCGAAGTGCACGGCAAGCGTAACATCGGCTTCATTCGCGGCCCTGCGCAGAGCGAAGAAGCGGAGGAGCGACTAGCAGCTTACCGCGAGACGCTGCTCCAGCATGGTATCGAGCCAGACGTGCGCTGGGTAGCCGACGGCGACTACAACCGGCCGAGCGGTTCGCAAGCCGTGCGCACCATCCTGGACCAGAAGCGCGTCAGCGTGCAGGCTCTCGACGCGCTGGTCTGCGCCAACGACTACATGGCGCTCGGTGCGCTGGACGAGCTCAGCCGGCGCGGCATCAACGTCCCGGAGCAGATGGCGCTGACCGGCTTCGACGACGTCCCCTCGGCGGCTTCGGCGCGGCCCGCGCTCACCACGGTGCGCCAACCGGGCACGGATCTGGGTCGCGAAGGGCTCAAGCAGCTTCTGCTCCTGGCCGGCGGCGCACCCAAAACGGGAAACAAGGTGCTGCCGGTAAACTTGAAGCTGCGGCGCTCTTGCGGCTGCCTGCCACGCGAGGTCGGGCTGGCTGAGCGCGTGCACGCTACCGCAACCTCAGGCAGCTTCGAAGCCGCGTTGATCCAGCGCCGCCAGCTGATCGTGGCCGAGCTGGCGCGCGCGGCCCAAGGCAGCTTCGGCGCCGGCGGCTCGGACTGGGAGAGCACCTTGCTCAGTGCGCTCTTGGAAGAGCTGCGTGAGGGCACGCCAGGCGCGCTGAGCCGGCGTGTGCAGCGCTTGTTCCAAAAGCTCGAGCAGGGCGGCAGTGATCTGGCTGCGGCGCCGCACGTGCTGGCAGCCTTACGTCGCCAGGCCCTGCCCTGCGTCACGAGCAACCCGGAAGCACGCGACCGACTCGAGGACGCCATGGCCGACGCGCAGCTGGTGGCGACTACGATGCTGTCACAGGTCGCCGCCAGCTCGCTGCGTACTGCGTTGGCCCGGTCGCGCGCATTGTCCCGAGACGTTCAAGAAAGCATGTTCGGAAAGCCGGCGGTGGTTTCGCGTGCCCTGGCCGAGCATCTGCCCGGCCTCGGTGTCGACGCCTGCGTGGTCGCGGCGCTGGCCGGAAAATCCACGGAGGGTTGGCTCGGCCAGCTGTACTTCGGCTTTGCTCCCGGCAAGGGCCATCCCGAGCCCGAGGCTCTGCCGCTGGCGCGGCTTTCGGGGCACGAGATGCTCGCTCAAAGTCGCACGCTGTTCATGCTGCCGATCGCGCTCGGAACGCAGCCGCTCGGTGTTGCAGCCATCTCGGTGACGCCGCAGCTGGCACGCAGTGAATTGCTGGAGGACCTGCGGGAGCTGTTCGGAGTCGTGCTCAAGGTGGCGCTGGAGCGACATGCCTGAAATCGACAAGCTCGCGCTGCTCGAAGCACTGAAACAGCGCCTGGAGGCCGAGCTGCAGCGCGCCCACAAGCGCGCCAAGGACGCGGTCGACGGCGCCACGCACGAGGAGAACCGTTCCGAAGGCGACAAGGACATGCGTGCTACCGAGGCGTCGTACGTGGCGCGCGGCCATTCCGAGCGAGTCGCGGAAATGGAGCAGGCGCTGGCGCGCCTGAGCACGCTGGAGCTGCTCCACTTCGAGCCGGGCGCGCGCATCGCCATGTCGGCGCTGGTCGAGCTGGAGCACCGCGGACGCCGGCTACACTACTTCCTGGTGCCCAGCGCCGGGGGCGAACGCCTGCCCAGCGCCGGCGTGGAAATTCAGGCGCTCACGACGCAAAGCCCGCTCGGCGCGGTGTTGCTCGGCCTGACCGAGGGTGACGAAGCCGAGCTACCAGCGCGCGGCCCGGGTGAGCCGGCGCGCGTCTATGCGATCATTGGCGTGCGTTGACCGAAGGGCGCTACCTGATATCGTACCAAACATGCGGGCCGTTTGGATTTGGGCCATGGCATGCGCGACGCTGGGCTGCAACCGCCAAGCCGGTTTGTGTCATGAGCGCATGACCAGCGCGCAAGCTCTCGTCAATCAGGTCGACGCCAAGTCGATACCGAGCCTTACCGCCAGCCTGACCGCCGTGCAAGAGGCCTACGACGCGTGCGAGAAAGCCAAGCTCGGCACGGAGCGCGAGCAACTGCTCAAGGCCAAAAACGAGATCCGCGCTCAGCTCGACTTGCTCGAGGCTCGCGCGCTCCGCAAAAAGCACGCTGCACCAAGCGCGGCAGAGCTAGCGAAGCTGATCAAACACGGCGACCCTTCGTGCCCGAAGGGGCAAGCATATAAGCCAAAAGACGCCAAACAAGAGGTGCGCTGCACCGGTCCGCAGATCGTGGACATGGCTAGCGAGGCGCTCAAAGAGTACTATGGGGATCGCCGCTTCAAGATCAGCAGCAAGGACTCTCCAGCCGAGATCCAGGCCGAGCTTGGCTCGGAAAAGTACGTCTTCAGCTTCGACAGGCTGAACGACCCGGCGCCCCGCTGCATCACCGCCTACGCCATGCCAGGTATGAGCTGGCAGGAGCTGACCGCGCGTCTTACCGGCATGCCACCCGAGAGACTGAAGCTCGACGCCCCCGTGCGCTCGAACCGCGGCGAGCTTCCGCTTCGCGTCGAGCACCCGGACGACAAGCCGACGGTGCGGCTGGGCCAGTGCGAGGGCAAGTAGATGATGGATGACAGATTGTCGCACCCCCCCTGCCTTGGCTCGACGAGTGCTGGGCGCGATCCTAAGCTTGTCGCCTCTTGCGGTACCGTCCGGCTCGTTTCAAACCCGGTGCTTCGACCTTCCTGCTGCTCGCCGTCAGCACTAGCGCTGCGGGCCTCGCTTCGTGCGGTGACGGCGATGAGCCGCAGGTCGAGCAAAGCGAGCTGCATTGTGCTCTGAAGCCGAGCCGGACCTTTCGCGAACGGATCGAGCCGCTGCTCTCGAGCGACCGCATCACCACCTGCAATCAATGTCATCTGTCAGGCGTGGACCTCAGCGCGTTCGTTCGCGAAACGCCCTGTAAGACCTGGGCGTGCCTGCAAGAGCAACAGCTGGTCAATGTCGAGTCCCCGCGCGACAGCCGGATCCTGGGCTGGATCGAGCGAGCCTCGCCCGATAGCGAGCTCATCACCAAGGACGTCATTGCAGCCGAGCGCGATGCTTTTTTGGAGTGGATCGAAGCCAACGCGGCCTGCCGAGCGGCTTGCGTCGGCGTGGAGTGCGGCGCGCCTGATAAGGGCCCCACCTGCGGCGATGATACCGCGCACGAGAACCCCGTCTTGCCGCTACCCGAAGACACCCGCGGCTGCTCGGACGTGGAGCTCGAGCAGGCCTTCTACGACGACATCTACACGTATCGCGGGCGCTGTTACCCCTGTCACTTCGACACGGAGCTGACCGCGGATCCCGATGCTCCGCGCTGGATCTCGGCGACCGGCAATTGCGAGACGGGCTCGGCAGTCACGCTCGCGCGCACGCTGGGGCTCGGCTTGATCGACACCGAGACTCCGAGCGCCAGCCTACTTCTGCTCAAGCCGCTGGACGACGCGGGCGGCGGGGTCATGCACGGCGGCGATCAGAAGTTCGCCGGCACCGAGGATCCGACGTACGTCAGCTTTCTGCGCTTCATCCAGCACTACGCGGACTGCAAGGCGGGCAAGCTCTGAGCTACTAAGCCCCGCCCGCGCCACCCGCGCCTCCGACGCCCTGTTCCAGCTTCTCCAGCTCTTCGAGGCAGAAACCAGCACACGAGTCGAACGCGTCCGCGCAATCGGCGGCCACACCCAAGTGCCCGATCTCGTGGCACTCGGCGCCCATGCCGGAGCCCGTGTCGACCGGATGGCACAGCGCCCCGAGCGCCGCGCAGTAGGGATCCAGCATGTGGCCCGCGCTGCCGCCCGCGCCGCCTTCGCCCCCGCCACCATCGACGCAGGTGGCGATACAGCTGTCGAACTCTTGCTCGCAGACCCCGGCGTCACCGACGTGTCCCAGCTCATGGCACTCACTCGCGGGCCCGGTGCCGGTATCGGCCTCATGGCACAGCTCGCCCAGGACGCGACACACGGTGGGGGCCTCGGCGTGTCCGCCACCGCCGTGAGCTACCCCGCCGGTGTGCTCCGAGCCGCCCTCGGTCGGTTCGGGGCCGACGTGGCCGGTTCCGCCTTCATTGCCCTGGCCCGCTTCGTTGCTTTGGCCCGCGCCGCCGACGTTGTCGTCGTCGTCATCACTGCACGAGACGAAAGTCAGAACCGACCCGAGACCAAGCAGGAGGGCGCCAAAACGAGCTGTCGATTGCATGGCCGGGAAGGTAGCTCAGTGGCTTGGGCTGCGCCGTGCGACAAACTGTCGCACGCTAGCTCCCTAAGGCATTCGTTCCGCTGCCGGCAGCGTCGGTCCGCTCTGGATGTAGCGCACGACCTCCTCCATCAGCAGGCGATCGTTCTCCTCGCAATCCCCCGAGACCACTCCGATATGGCGTCCCTTGCAGGACTTGCGGCGCGCCTCGTAGGCCGCTGAAATACCAGGTTGCGCCTCGAGCAGCTGACGCAGCGGCAGGCTCAGGCGCCGCCATTCGAGCTTGGATTGGACGATGCGGCTCGGGCGGTCTTCACCGTAGTCGCCATCGTGGATGGTAGCGCACGCCCCATTCCAGCGCAGCACGTCGTAACCGGCGTTGTTCTGCCCGACCTGGATCTCGCCCTCGTTTTCCTTGCGTCGCTTCAGGGCGATGACCTCCTCACCGCGCTCCAGCCTGTCCCCGAGCAGGGACGCACCGCCCGACGCATTGAAGGGGTCCGCGCGCGCCAGCATGTATAGACGCTTCCAGGGCGTACCGGGCGAAAACATGTGCAGCGCCACGTCGGGGTACACGTCGTCGCACAGGCGCTTGACCCAGCCGGGCGGGGGCACGCACTCACCCTGGTGCTTCGTGCCTTTGGCGCAGCGCGTGGGGATGCGCGGCTGCGAATCGCCGCCCAGCTCCTCCTTCGAGGCAACCGGTTCGCCGGCGGAGTCCACCTCGCCACGCTGCGCGGCCGCAGAGCCACAAGCGCTCACCAGCCCCAAAGCCAAACAACCAAGGATCCTGCGCATCACGGTGACAGCTTCCGGAGGTAGCTCAGGTCGACCGACCCGACAAGCACACCCCGCTCGCTTTGCTGGTCCAAATAGAGCAAGGTGTTTGCCCGTAAACAGCGGCATCGTGATTTTGGATGGTCTCTGAAAAAACTGCCAGGAAGGACGGGCCCGTGCGCTGCAGAATGTTCTTGCTGGCGCTGCTCTCGCTCGGCGTAGTCGCCTGCGACCGCACGCCCGAGACCAAGCCGGAAACCAAGCTGGCTGCCTCGTGGGTCGGCGGGTCACTGTCTCGTGGGTCGGCGGGGTCCCAACCCCGCCTTGCCCCGCCTCCGAACGCGGCTGCGCCGAAAGTGCAAGCGGAGCAGCAGAGCGCCAGCGCGAGCAACGCCAGCTTTCGTGTGCCGAGCCGTGCTCGTCTGGTCGCGATCGGCGACGTCCACGGCGACTTGAACGCGCTGCGTGAAGCTTTGAAGCTCGCCGGAGCCATCGACAGCGACGATCGCTGGATCGGTAGGGATCTCACGGTCGTACAGACCGGCGACCAATTGGATCGCGGCGACCAGGATCGCGAGGTCTTGGACGTGCTCGAGAAGCTCGAAGGTGAGGCGCAAAAAGCCGCCAGCGAGCTGATCGTGCTCAACGGCAATCACGAGCTGATGAACGCCGGCTTCGACTTTCGCTACGTCACGGCCAAGAGCTTTGCCACCTTTGCCGACTTCTCGAGCCACGCGCCCGCGCTGGCCGAACGCCTGCCTCATGAGGCGCGCGGCCGCGCCGCAGCCTTCGCGCCAGGCGGCCCCTACGCGCTCAAGCTCGCGCGCCACCTGACCGTGGCCGTGGTGGGCGACAGCTTGTTCGCACACGGCGGCGTGCTGCCGGCGCACGTCGATTACGGGCTATCGCGCATCAACGAGCAGGCCAGTGCCTTCCTGGCCGGTAAGCTGGCAGCGCTGCCGCCGGTACTGGCCGCCGAGGACGCGCCGGTCTGGACCCGCGCCTACGGTGAGCCTGAGCTCGACGCGTCCACCTGCGTCGTACTGGAGCGGGTGCTGCAACAGGTCGGCGCCGTGCGGATGGTGGTCGGCCATACGGTGCAGAAGGGCGGCATCTCCGCAGCCTGCCAGGACAAGGTGTTCCGCATCGACGTGGGCCTCTCGGCCTACTACGGCGACAATCCCACGCAGGTGCTCGAGATCGCGGGGAGCAAGACACGCGTCTTGACTGCGGGCGCCGCGCCGGCCAAGCCGAAGAGCGCGCCGCGCGACTCTTCACTACACTCAGCTCCATGAGCGCCGTCCTCGAAACCCTGGCCGTGGCCCAGCGACGACCCGGTGCACGACCGTGAGGTGGGCCGCTTCGCCAAGCACATCGACGGCCCGCATCGAAAAGGCCGACTGACGGCTACGGATGCGACCGCTCAGCAGACTATTCGACCTGCAGCCGATGAGCCGAGCCGCGTTCGTGCTCGTGTTTCTGGCGCTCGAGCTGTACGGGATAGCTTGGGGGCTGCGCGCGCCCGACCACGTGCTCGGCTTTCAGATGTTCAACGAGTCCTCCCGCCTGACCGTGCAGCTTTTTCGTGAGGTGCAGCGCAAGCGGCGCCGGGTGCTCGTGCCGGTGCTCGACGGCAAGTGGCAAGCGCGCGACCCGAGCGGCAACCTGCGCGACTTCGCCTGGCAGGATCGGGTGACCTATCAACCGCTCGACGTGCTCGGCGTCTCGGTCCGCGCCAAGTATGGGCTTTCAGCCCAACTGTTCCGGCTGCAAGCCGCACTACAGGACGTGGTCTCCCACATCCCCCAGGACACGCAGACCCGCGCGCTCGTCGCGGTCGTTGAAGCCACGCACAACGGGCGTCCGCCCCAGACATTCCGACTGCGGGCCGAACGACCGTGAAGCTACCCGCCTTCTTGAGTGAGGAGCGGGATCCTTATTTGCTCGGCTTGTTGCGCGTCGGCATCGCCAGCCTGCTGCTCCTGCTCACACTGAGGTTGGCGCGGGAGTACTTGGGTGGAAGGTACTTCGGGGATGTCTTCCATCTGCCGCTGCTACCCGAGGCGCTCGTGCCGAGTCGCCGCGGCTACGGGCTGCTGCTGGCCTGTCAGGCGTTGACTGCCGTTTTGGCCCTCCTCGGCTTGGTCGCGCGGCCTGCGCTGCTCATCGCAGCGCTGTGCGGTCTGTACGGGATGGCCTGTGATCGCCTGCAGTACCACAACAATCGCTATACACTGCTGCTCGTGGCGCTGCTCGTGGCGCTGACACCCTGCGACCGCAGCTTCGTGTGGGCCTTCGGAGCGAAGGCCCCGCCTCATGCTCCGAGCCCGCCTCCTGGGGATGAGAAAGGCCACGCAAAAGCCCCGCGCTGGGCCGCTTACCTGGTCGGCGTGCAGCTTTCGCTCGTGTACTTGTCGTCGAGCCTGGGCAAGTTGTTGGATGGCGACTGGCGGGGTGGCACGGTCATGTTGCTGCGTTTCACGCCGTTTCGCGCCACCGCCGAGCAGTGGGTCCCGGCCGGCATGGCGGAGTGGCTGACCGAGCCGTGGTTCGGGCAGCTAGCGGCAGTCAGCGCTCTTGCCACCGAGCTGCTGCTCGCGCTGGGTCCGTGGCTGGCGCGCCCGCGCATCCTGGCGCTGTGGGTCGGTGTGATGTTTCACGCGGGCATCGAGTTGTTCGCCAACGTCGAGCTGTTCAGCTACACCATGCTCTGCGCTTACCTGGTGTTCGTCACTCCCGAGCGGCGCGAGCGGCGCTTGAGCTGGTCGGCGCGCGACGGCGCGGCCGGGCTGCTCGCCAAGCTCGCCGCGGGTCTGGATTTTCTGGCACGGTTTCGGCATGAGCGCGTGCCGGGCCAGCAAGCGCTTCTGGTCGTGCATGATCGCGGCGGGCAGCCGCATCAGGGTTTGGCTGCGCTGCGCGAGCTGACACGCGCCACACCGCTCTTGTTCCCGCTGTGGTTACCTCTGTCCCTGTTGACGTGGCGCAAGCGCTAGCTGGGGCAGGGGCCCCAGCCCGACGAGACATGTGAGTCTTGGAAGAAAAGATCACGATCGGCGAGAGCAGCAGCCACCCACGAGAACAAACCGGCGAGGCCGGCGCGCGTTGCGGTCTAGCCCGCGATAGTCGCGAGACCCGGTGGAAAACCTGCTCGAGCTCGACAGCTCAGCAAAAACTTGACTCATCTGTCACGCAAGACGGCTCTCAAAGACCCTAGGAGGCTGGGTTTGAAAAACACCAGCCTCCTAGTCCTTGATCTAGCGATAAAACCACGCGCGTGCGCGTGGTTTTATCGCTGTGGGTAAAAGGCAAGCCGGTGGCGTCCGGTGTAACCGGAGGTCGGGTTGGGTTGTGGAGACGGTCAAGGGGGCTTTCGGGGTTGGGGTTGCGG
>DATEDZ010000009.1:0-10996 GCA_035281385.1 Polyangiaceae bacterium | reverse complement strand
CTGACGGGCTCCGACTATGTCATGTTCGTGGAAACGTTGTTCCTGCTGCCCGGCCGTCACATCGGCGGCAACCTCGTGATCCTGCTGGGCTCGGCCGAGATGGGTAAGGTCCTCAAGGGCATCGACCGCATGTTCTGAGCCGAATCGTCGGCCGGGGAGACCGACCGGCAGCTAAGCTGCAGTGGCTTCCGGCCCGCTGGGAATAGCGAATCGGAACGTGCTGCCTCGACCAAGAGCCGTCTCCACCCAGATGTGACCTCCGTGAGCCTCCACGATCGCCTTGGTGATCGAAAGTCCAAGGCCTGCGCCGCGCCGATCGGTAGGCGACGCCTGCCAGAATCGGTCGAATAAGTGTGGGATCTGCTCACTGTGGATGCCCGGTCCGGTATCGGACACCGAGAACACCACGTCATGGGGGCGCGGCTCGACCGAGACGGTGATCTTGCCGCCCGGCGGCGTGAACTTGATGGCATTGCCGATCAAATTGGCGAACACCTGCAGCAGACGCGCAGCGTCGCCCCAGACTTCGGCCGTGCTGTCAGCCGATTCGAGCTCGAGCGCCAAGCCAGCGTCGCTCGCCAGCAGCTTCTGACCTTCGACGGCCGACGTGGCGACCTTGCTCGCTGAAATCAGCTGTTGCTCGATAGACGGCTTTCCAGCCTCGAACCGCGCCACGTCTAGCAGGTCTTGGATCAAGACGTTGAGTCGGGTCCCTTCGCGCAGGATCGCGTCAATCGGCCCCTGAGAGCGCCGTTCGGGTTGCGCACCCCTGCGATGCAGCAGCTTAAGCTGGAGCAGCATCGCGCTCAGGGGATTGCGTAGATCGTGAGCGACCATGCTCAGCACATCGTCCCGCAGTTGGATCGCGTGCTGAGCGCTCGCATAAAGTCGTGCATTTTCTGCTGAAAGAGCCGCGCGTCGCGCCACCTCCTCGGCAAGCCCGACCTCGGCGGTCGAGAATGGCCGTCCGGCGCCCGTCCTGAGCAGGAGCAGGAACCCGACCAGTCGGCCATGAGCGAGCAACGGTAGCCCCAGAATCGCCTGGGGCGCCAGATCGAGCAGGAGGCGATGGTGACGGTCACTCTGGCTGACTGAAGCCAAATATGCGGTCGAAACGTCGTTGATGAGCAGGGGCTGCTTCGTTTCCAGAATCGACGAGCCCAGATGGGGCAGCTTGAGATTCAGCGGTAACTGGCGAAACGCGCGGACCCACCTGCGCCTCACGGTGCCTCGGCAAGCCGTAGTCCTGCGAGCCTCTCCACTCTCTGCCAGCGTTTCCACGATGCAGACGTCCGCGAGCGCACGTGCCGCAAGGTCTGCGATGCGGCAGCACGTCTCTTCGTAGTCGAGTGTGGAAGCCAAGATGAGGCTGATTTCTGCCAGCAGCTTCTGCTCTACTGCGCTCTGTTGCACCAGCTCCTCAGCCCGTTTCTTGCTGATCATGATTCCGCCCTCATGGGCCAAATGCCTACATGAAGCGAACCTCGGAATCCATCGACGATGTCGTTGGTCCGGACCTAAATGTGGTCAGGTGACGGTTAGCTCCGATCAGGCTTTGCCGGGCCAGCTCGGCCGCCAGTGCCATCGAACGCGGTGTAGAAGTGCGTACTATGGCCAGCCTGCTCAGCAGAGGGCGGCAGCTGCGTCGACGATGGAAGCATGGGGGACGCCGAGGACGCAGCTGACGGCGTTCAGAACGCGACCCAAGCTCGCTGCGGCGTAGCCAGGCGATGAGCTCAGCGGCATCGGCATGTGCGGAAAGCCCATCCAGCTGGCGTATGC
The DNA here is from genome assembly GCA_035281385.1 of Polyangiaceae bacterium. Classification (GTDB taxonomy): domain Bacteria; phylum Myxococcota_A; class Polyangia; order Polyangiales; family Polyangiaceae; genus PMG-095. The sequence continues at coordinate 9,214 of DATEDZ010000009.1, read as the reverse complement.
TGGCCCTAACCGGCACGTATTGACCGTGAATCTTCAACTCTTCGGCGCCGTCGACCAACGAGCGCCCCCGCGTGCTCGCTGATTACGATGTCACAGTCGAAACTCACGTGCTGCAGGGGGCGCCGGACGTCGAGCTGCTGCGCATCGCACGCGAGCGTACCGCGACCCTCGATCTGCACTTCGACTCTTTCCTTCTAGGTTACCTGCTCGCCGCCGCAGATCACGGTCGTGACGGGGTTTCCGCCCAATTCATAGGCGAGCAGACGTTCGTCGCGGTGACGAAGCAGCACGAGATCAGCGCGCTTGCCGACCTCGACTCTTCCGCGATCGGATAGACCGAGCAGGTCGGCAGCTCGGCTGGTCGTGGCCACGATGGCTTCGGCGGCGCTGAGCCGGAGCTGGCGCACGGCCAGGGCGATGACGAATGGCATCGAAGACGTGGGCGAGGAGCCCGGATTGCAGTTCGTCGCCAGCACCAGCTTGCCGCCGGCGTCGAGGAAGGCGCGGGCGTCGGCGTAGCGACTATCGACGTGAAAACCGCTGGCCGGGAGCATGACGCCGAACATGCCGGCCCGAGCCACGCGCTCTAGCAGGGCCGGCGGCGTCGCCTCCAGGTGGTCAACACTCAGTGCGCCGAGCTCGAGCGCCAGCTCGACCGCACCGGTACTGTGAAACTGGTCAGCGTGCAGGCGCAGCGGGTGCCCGAGCTTGGCTGCAGCAGCCAGCAGCGTGCGACACTCCTCGACATTCCAGGCGCCTTCTTCGCAGTACACGTCGACCGCGACCTCGGGAAACTCTGCATGGACGGCCGGCAGGGTCACTTCGACGGTACGGCGCACGAAGTCGGACTGCGCGGGGTCGAGGGCGTGCCCGAGCAGCGCAGTAGGCACGACGGTGCCGCGAAAGTCGCGAGCCGCCGCGGCAATCGCGCGCAGCATCTTGAGCTCGTGCTCCAGCGTGAGACCGTAGCCCGACTTCACCTCGACCGTCGTCGTGCCTTCACCGAGCATGACTTCGAGGCGCTCACGCAAGAGCGCACTGAGCTCCGCTTCCGGGGTGGCACGCACGCTACGGACCGTTGAGGCGATGCCGCCACCGGACCGCATGATCTCGAGATAGCTCTTGCCCTCGAGCTTGAGCTCGAATTCGTCGAGGCGATGGCCGGCCCAGAGGGCGTGCGTGTGGGCGTCGACGAAACCGGGCATCAGGACACGCCCGTCCGCTTCGATCAGCGAGTCCCCCGCTTCCGGCTCGAGCGAAGGATCGATGGCAGCGATGCGCGAGCCCACCACGCGCACGTTGGTGCTCGCAATGCTGGGGATCCCATCACCCGTGACCACTCGCGCGCTGCGCAGAAACAGCGTCAACCGGGTCTCCTGGCGCAACCGGCCATGAACGCCAGAAACAAGTAAGCGGCCGTCCTGGCGGTGCGATCGTCGACATCGTGTGGCGGGCACAGCTCCATCAAATCGAAATGGCGAACCTCGGAGCGAAGCCCCGCGGCTTCGGCGAGCTCCGCGGTGTGCTTGACGCCGAGCCCGAATGGACTGGGCGCGCTCACGCCGGGCGCGAACGCAGAGTCGATACCGTCCAGGTCGATGCTCACGAAACCTGCACCAGCCTTCAGAGCTCTATCGAGCAGCTCATCGCTACGGAAGCCTTCGCCGAGCACCGACTCCGCAAACACCAGCTCGGCTCCGCGCTGCGACAACCACTCGACGTCGTCCCGCTCGTTGGCGAAGCGACCCAATCCGAGCTCCACGAAACAGCTGGCATCGAGAAACCCGTCCTCGATCAGCCGTCGAAACGGCATGCCGGAGCCGACACGTTCGCGAACGTCGAGATGAGCGTCGACGTTGACTCCGCCTACTTTTCGCTTGGCGTGCTTGGAAAGCGCGCTGATGGTCGGCAAACTGAGGTCATGCCCGCCGCCAATACCGACAATCACGAGCCCGGCTTCGTGAAGCTCCCGCGCTGCGGCCTCGACTCGGCGGTGCGTTTCGAATAATGCCGCCTCGTCATTACCTTCGGCCGGCTCGACGTCGCCGGCGTCGAACAGCAACGTCCTGAGGCTCTTGCGCCGCACGGCATCGAAGCTGGTACCAAAGCTCGAGAGCGCGGCGCGGAACGCCGCTGGGCCCGCCTTGGCCCCGGGACGGCCGAAATTCAGACGCACTCCGCAGTCGTCCGGCAACCCCAGCAGCGCCACCTGGCAACCGGCAGGGGAATGAGTGCGCACGTTCGCGGCAAAGCGCCCGGGTCGTGGCGTGGGCCAGGCGGCTGGTTTGGTATGAATGATACGCATCAGAAGCTCAGCTTACGCGATGAATCATGGGAATGACGAGCGCTTGTTCGGCCGCACACCGCTCGGCCTCTTCGTAGCCGGCGTCCGCGTGCCGCAAGACGCCCAGCGCTGGGTCGTTCGTTAGTACGCGCCGGAGACGGCCGTCAGCTTCGATGGAGCCGTCGGCTACCGTGACTTGCCCAGCGTGCTGCGAGTAACCGATGCCGACGCCGCCGCCGTGATGGAAACTGACCCAGGACGCCCCACTGGCGGTGCTGAGCAGCGCATTGAGAAGCGGCCAGTCGCTGACAGCGTCCGTGCCGTCGAGCATGCCCTCCGTTTCGCGATTCGGTGACGCGACCGAGCCGCAATCGAGGTGATCACGACCGATCACGATGGGCGCCGAAACCGCGCCGCTGCGCACGAGCTGGTTGAACAACAGCCCCGCCTTGTCGCGCTGTCCGAGCCCGAGCCAGCAGATGCGTGCCGGTAGCCCTTGGAAGGCGATGCGCTGGCGGGCAAGCCCCAGCCAGCGACCGAGCGCCGCGTCGTCGGGAAAGAGCTCGAGCAGCGCGCGATCGATGGTGTAGATGTCCTCCGGATCACCCGACAGCGCCGCCCAGCGGAAGGGGCCGCGACCACGACAGAACTCCGGGCGAATGTAGGCCGGAACGAAGCCGGGAAATGCGAAGGCCTCCGCCACGCCGCGCTCCTTGGCGCGCTGCCGAAGATTATTGCCGTAATCGAAGGTCACGGCGCCGCGACGCTGCAGCTCGAGCATGGCGTGCACATGCCGTGCCATCGTGTCCTGGCTGAGCGCGGCGTACGCGTGCGGGTCCTGCTGTCGCAACGCCTTGGCGTCACCCAACGCGAGGTCAGCCGGCACATAGCTGAGCACGTCGTGTGCGGAGGTCTGGTCGGTCAGAGCGGCGGGCACGATGTCGCGCACCAGCAATCGCTCCAGGAGCTCGATCGCATTGGCGGTGACGCCGACCGATACGGCGCTGCCAGAAGCCGCATAGTTTCGGGCGCAGTCGATAGCGGTGTCGACATCCGGCGCGATTTCGTCGAGGTAGCGGGTCGCAACGCGGCGCTCGAGTTTCTCGCGGTCGACATCGGCGATCAAGCACACTCCGCCGTTCATCGTGACGGCAAGCGGCTGCGCCCCACCCATACCGCCGCAACCAGCGGTAACCACCAGCCTACCGTCGAGGCTGCCACCGAAATGCTGGCGCGCGCAGGCCCCGAACGTTTCATACGTGCCTTGCACGATGCCTTGTGTGCCGATGTAAATCCACGAGCCCGCCGTCATCTGGCCGTACATGATCAAGCCTTTACGAGCTAGCTCGTCGAAGTGCTCTTGCGTCGCCCAGTGGGGAACCAGATTGCTGTTCGCGATCAAGACTCTCGGCGCATGCTCATGCGTGCGAAGCACACCGACCGGCTTGCCCGACTGCACGAGCAGCGTCTCGTCTGGCTCGAGCGCTCGCAGCGAAGCGACGATGGCCTGGAAGGCTTCCCACGAGCGGGCAGCCTGACCACGACCACCGTACACCACGAGCTCGTCCGGGTTTTCGGCGACCTCGGGATCGAGATTGTTCATCAGCATGCGCAGCGCAGCCTCGGCGTGCCATGTCTTGCACGTACGCGCTTTACCTCGTGGAGCTCGCACCATGCCTAGCTCCGCAGTCTACGCCTCGAAGGCGCCGGCGGCGATCAGCTGCTCGAGCGCCAGAATGTCGGGTGCCGGCGGACGATCGGCGGTGCGACGAGAAACGACGCGACGCACGCATTCGTGAGCCTTTTCGATGCCATTTCCGGAACAGAGCGGCCGCTGATATTCGAGCGCTTCGGCCGCGCAGAGCAGCTCGATGGCTACTACTTGCCGCAGCCGCTCGATCGCTCGCCGGGCCTTCAGCGCAGACGTCGCGCCCATCGAGTTGTAGTCCTCCATCCCCGCGCTCGTGGGCAGGCTCGCGACACTGGCTGGCGTCGACATGCCGATCAGCTCGTTACAGCAGGCGGCGGCCACGTACTGCGCGACCATCAGACCCGAGTGCAGGCCCGGAACCGGCGAAAGGTGCGGGTGCAAGTGGTTTTCCGCATCCGAGGCGGCCAGCAAGAAATACACGCGACGTTCGGCGATACCAGCCAGGTAAGTCATGGCCACGATGCTCGTATCCAGCGCTATCGCCAGCGGCATACCGTGAAAGTTGCCGGCTGACACGACTTGCCGCGCGTGTCCTGCCAGCTTCGGGAACACCAAAGGATTGTCGGTCACGCTACCGAGCTCGCGGCCCACGATCTGCCGCGCGAAGCGCATGGCATCGAGGGCCGCACCCATGACTTGCGGGGCGCAGCGTAGCGAATAGGGGTCCTGCACCCGGCGGTCGTTGTGCAGGTGGCTGGGAATGATCTGACTGCCCGCGATCAAGCCGCGCAAGCGCGCGGCCACCTCGCTTTGGCCGCTCTGACCTCGTGCCGCATGCACGCGCTCGTCGAGAAATGCGTCGGTTCCCCGGCAAGCGTCGATGGACATCGCGGCAGCGCACAGGGCCGCAGACAGCACTCTCTCCAGATCTTCGAGCACCAGCGCAGCGCTCGCCGCCATCAAGTGTGTGCCATTGATGAGAGCCAAGCCCTCCTTGGCTTCGAGCTCGAGCGGCGAGAGGCTGGCGCGGGAGAGCGCCTCCCGCCCACTCAAGAGCTCACCGTCGAGCGTGGCTTCCCCTTCACCGAGCAGCACGAGCGCGGCGTGCGCCAGTGGCGCCAGATCACCCGACGCACCCACCGAGCCGACCGAAGGCACGCGAGGAGTCACGCCCGCATTGAGAAGTCCGACCAGATGCTCGACGACAGTCGGACGAACGCCGGATAAACCGCGGCTGAGCGACGCGATCAAGAGGAGCATCATCGCGCGCACCACGTCTATAGGCAGGGCCTCGCCCACACCCGCTGCGTGCGACAAGATCAGGTTTTTCTGGATCTCGCGCAGGCGATCACCCTCGATGCGCTCTTGGGCCAGCGAGCCGAAGCCCGTGTTGACGCCGTATAGCACCTCACCCTCCCCGATCGCCTGCTCCAGATCCCGCCGCGATAGCGCCAACCGCTCGCGCGCACCGGCTCCGAGCTCAACCTTCCTACCCGACCGCGCCACCTCCACCACCGCCCGGGCGTCGAGCGCTCCACCATCGAGCAGCAAGCTCGAAGTGGTCGCGTGCAAATCCGATGGCATGAAGCGGTATCTTGCCCGGCACGTGTAGACACCGCAACCAACGAGGCACACATCACCGCACATAGTCTCCCCGACCCAAACAGGTTGGGAGTCGCAGTAATGCGTCCCGCTCCACTTAAGCGCCAGGTCCGGGTATTCGTATGTATACGAGCGGCTTGCGCGATGGCGCGATGGCGCTCTCAGGAGGATGCCTTGGCCTGGCAGATACTGTGCGTCGATGATTCCCTGTCGGTTCGCGCTCAGGTGCGCGCGGCACTCGAAGCGCGGGGCGTGACTGTCGTCGAGGCCGGAAATGGAGTCGAGGGACTCTGGCACGCGCGTCAACGCAGCTTCGATCTGGTGCTAGCCGATGTGCACATGCCGATCATGGACGGGTTGAAGATGGTCCAAGAGCTTCGAAAGCTGCCTGACTACGCGCAGACGCCCGTTTTCATTCTCACGTCAGATGCCGCCGCGGCGCGCGTCGAGGAGGGCAAAAGAGTGGGCGCCAATGCCTGGATGCTCAAGCCCTTCAAACCGGACCTGCTTTGGAGAGCGGTCGACCGCGCTCTTTTCGGCAAGTCGAGCAAGAGCTCCGGCAAGATGCCGACAGCGGGGAGCGATAACCGATGAAGACCGACAAGGCGGTTCTTGTCGTCGATCCGGCAGCCGGCGCTCTCTCCGGGGTGATGGAGGAGCTGGACGAGCTGGGCTTTCGCGTGGTCTGGGTGCCTTCGCTCAGCGCTGCCCTGGATTTCCTGAGCTCCCACCCGCGGTTGTCGTTGATCATCGCAAGCGCTGCGGCGGGTGAGAAGGGCGGGCTCGAATTCATGGGCCGCGTGAAGGAAATCGCGCCGGAGGTCCGCATCATCTGGGGCGCTCGGCCTGACCAGCCGAAGGGTCCGACGCCTTCCCGCCTTGCTACAGGGCCAGACAGCATCATCCCAGAGCCGTTCGCATCGGACGAGCTGAGGAACGTCGTCTCAGAGCTCCTCGCGGAGCATTTCTATCCGACTTCCGTGGCTCAGGCAGTCAAGACCGCTGCTCTCGAAGTGCTGGGGACGGTCCGGCCATTCACCGTGGAAGGTGGCGCGTTCTTGGTTGCTAACCAGTCAGCCCTGTCTGATTTGAGCGCGGTGATCCCCTTTTCAGGGGGAGTCAGCGGGCACCTCATGGTCGGAATGACCAGACCGCATGCGGAAGTCTTGCATCGAGTCATGCTCCCCGGCGTCCGTTCGGTGCGACTGGAGCGCCTCGAGGATTTGGTCGGCGAGCTCTGCAACCAAATCCTCGGTCGCATCAACGCGTTCTTTGCAACTCACGCCGTGAGTGTTCAGCACGGCACCCCCATCTTCATCCGGGCGCCTGGTAGCACGTTCCGCTACGCGGGTCGCCAGCCGTCGTTTGCCGTCACCCTGGTCGAGCCGCAGGACCACGCGCGCCTTGATCTGGAGTACTACCTGGCAGACTTGCCGCGCGAGGCGCTGACGTCGCCGGAACCGAACAACGTCCTGGCACTGGACGAGATTCGCTACCTGTAGCGCTGATGACCGAACCGAGGCAAACAATGACCGGCCGAAATCAGCAAGCACCCAGGCACGCCGGGCTCCGGCAGGCGCCATCCGCCCAGCAGTAGGACGCAGCGCGCGAATGGCAAGTCGGGCGACGATTCTTGTAGCTGAAGACAACGAGATCTTGCAGCGAATTCTGCGGCGCGCGCTCGAGCACGAGGGCTACGTCGTAGTCGAGGCAACCAGTAGCGCGGCGCTCTTCAAGAGCTTGGCTGCCTTGACACCAGACCTGATCGTGCTCGACGTCGGGCTGCCTGATGCCGATGGGCGGGATGTCCTGGATGCACTGAAACGCGATCCCAAGACCGCGCGTATCCCGGTCGTCATGTGGACGGGGCAGAGCACGGATTCAGCTCGCCGCATTGCGCTCGAAATCGGCGCGGCGGCCTTCATCGAGAAGGGCCCGGCCGACTCGCTCGTTAGCAAGATCGAGCGCATCCTGCTCCGTGTCAGCGAACGCCCGCCCGGCGCGCCCCAGGGTTTTTGACCGGAGCCACCGGTTTCGCTTGCCGGCGCGCCCCGCGCTCTCTAGCCACCGCGACGAGCAAGACGCTTCGGCATGACCGTCATTGGCAGATGGCGGGGCGAGCCCGTTCGGCGGCTCGGCGGCGTAGCAAGGCGAGCAGCAGGCCGGCCCACAACAGGGGCGCGGAGCCTGGTGCGCGCGGAGCCAGCTGACAGCTGCCGCCCTGAGCCGGCGCCGAGCTCGGTGAACCTTCACCGGCAGGGCCGGATGAAAGGTCGTCGACCTTACCATTGCAATTGTCATCGCGAAGATTGGTGACCTCAGCGCTGCCCGGACTGATGGCGGGATTGGTGTCGTCACAATCGTCGAAGCTCGGAGCAAAACCGGGCTCAGGGGGGCAGCCGATCTTGGTCATTCCGCTTCGCGAGCCGTAACCGTCCCCATCCGTGTCCTCGATTAGCAGCACGGGCGTAAAGCCCTCGTCGACCTCGCCGCTGCAATTATCGTCGACACTGTTACAGATTTCCGGCACCGACGGGTTAGCCTGTGGGTTGCTGTCGTCGCAGTCCCCGCCCTGCAGGATGCGATCGAGCAGCGGCTCGCAGGAATAGACGCGCGTTGCTTCCTCACCGGCCGCGTCGCGATCCGCGTCGCGATAGTACCAAAGCGCGTCGCAGCCCACCGAAACCGCCGTGGAGATACCAGCCGCGTGATCGTCGTGCGGATCCAGGTTGTCGTTGGCTGCGTTGGACCACACGTCGAACGTCGCAACTCCAACCATGGCTGGAGCCACCCAGTTGAACGAAAACTGCACCTGCCCGTTCGCGTACGCGCGCGGCATGGCGTGCGTCGCCAGTGTCGGCATACCTTCGAAAAGGTGGGTGCCGACGGCATCGATCATCTGGAATGACCCCAGCCCAAGGCTGTCGACCAGCACGCCGCCAACTTTGGCCGTGGCGTGTTGGGCCGTCACGGTGATGGTCACGGGCTGCCCGGCTTCCAGGCGATTGGTGGAGAGCGCCGCCGTGATCTTGGGTTTGTTCTGGCCCTCGTGGCAGTTGTTGCAGGCCAGGTTCATGCCCGTGCGCTTGGCATGTCCCTGAATACTGATGGTAGACACGAGCGTTATCGCACACACCGCGAGAAAATAACGAGCACGACTCATTTTAACCATCAAGGGTTACGGACGCATCGCTCCGACCACAAGCGATAAAGATGGATTTTCTACGCTATACGACCAGCGGCGCCAGCGATCACTCGAAAATCGTGCATCGCCGCTCGAATCCTTGAACGGATCAACAGCTCTACCGGCATACCTGCGAGGCTGCCGTCCGCACAAAGTGGCGCATCTTGACTCAGTTTCCGAGTCGCTTCGGAGGGCTGGGAGGCGGTGGCCCGATGTGGATCAGCACAAGCCGCTCGCCGTAGCGTTGCGCTGGATCGCGGCGGGGTCAGCCCGAACAATCGGATCCTGCGGCCATAGTTCTGACGTTCGGGGTGGCACACATCAACCGTCGACACGGAACTTGCAGCGGTAAGTGATCCAGGTTGCGACGGCTCGTCCGCCCCGATCGAGCGGCGCAGTCCAGCGGCTGGAGAGCAGTGTACGCCGGCACGCCTCACCGAAACCGGCGGCGCTTTCCAAGGTGATGTCGGCGGTGCGGACGTGGCCGGTGGGC
>DATEDZ010000008.1:0-13704 GCA_035281385.1 Polyangiaceae bacterium | reverse complement strand
ACTCGTCGGGAGGCGAGGCGAGCGCAACCACGGGCGGTAGCGACGCGGCGGGCGGCAGCGACGCCGCGGGCGGCAGCGACGCCGCAGGCGGTGCGGCTGGGGCGAGCGGCGCCGGCGGTGACGCAGCGGGCGCTGGCGGCGGTCCTGCGCTGGAGCCGTTCGAGCTGATTGGAGAGTGGAGCAACAACTTCGGCTCCAACGAGCTGATCAGCGCCGAAAGCTGGAACACCTCGCGCATCGCAGATTACGACAACCAGGGAAACGTCGTGTACACGCAACTTCCGCCCGACGACGCCTACAACCCCAACAAGTTCACCAAGATCGTCTACACCCAGCCCGCGAGCGACTCGTTTTACTATTGCTGGGTCGAGTTCTCACTCGACACGCTCGAGGCAGCCAAGGCCAGCTTGGCCAGCGCCGACGCCAGCGACCCCGATAGCGGCGGCTGCGGCGGCGCTTTCCCCTGGACCAAGGCAACCAGGAAATGAACGACCCGCGCTCTTCCGGCGCGCGGGCACGTGCGTTGCTCGGCTGCGTGCTGCTCGCCGCGTGCAGCGAAGCGGCACCCGAGCGGCCATCCGACGGCGCCGCGGGCGCCGCCGGGCTCGGCGCCCCCTACGCTAGTAGCGTCGAGTCTTTCGAGGCCGGTGAGGGCAACGGCTTCGGTGTCGATGCCTTGCCCGACGTGGTGCTCGGACCACCGAGGGGCAAAGGCAATGCCGCCGGCTCGCTCGACGTGCTGTCCCTGGGCACGAGCGGTGAGATCGTCCTCGGTTTCGGCCAGCGGGTGATTCACGACGGGCCCGGCGCCGATTTCGTCGTGTTCGAGAATGCCTTCTGGCCTGGCGGCGACGCCAGCAAGGTCTTCGCCGAGCTGGGCGAGGTCGCGGTCAGCGAAGACGGCACGGCGTGGACGCCTTTCCCCTGCGACACCGAAGGCGACGGCAACGGCAATTTCCCTGGGTGCGCTGGCGTTACGCCGACGCTCGAATACGACGCCGAGCAGGTAGTGCCGCTCGATCCCAGGCTGACGGGCGGTGATGCGTTCGACCTCGCTGACGTGGGGGTGGCGCTCGCACGCTACGTGAGGGTGCGTGACCTCGCGACCCTCCCGCCGGCGGGAGAAACGAGCGGCTTCGATCTCGACGCGGTCGGCGCGGTAGACTGGGACTGACGCTCACGCCGGCGTCACACCCTCACGAAGCGCGCGACGCGGTGCGCTTGACGGCCAGTTTCGATACAGCCTCGAGCGCGAGCGCCAACATGAGGTGACCGAGCTTCGGATGCTCCGGCTCGATGTCGGGGGGCAGCCCGGCCCCAAGCAGCGTCTCGCTGGTGAGGGGTCCAACCGATGCGATCACGAGCCGGGACAGCCCGGCGCGCAAGCGCTCCGTTTGGCCCAGCCCGTCGGCCACCTGCAGCAGGTGCGTCACCTGGATTCCGCTGGTAAACAGTGCCACCTCCGCATCCCCGCGCGCGATGCGTTCGATGGCAACCTCGAGCGGGCCCAAGTCCGCTGGCAAGGTCCACTCGTAGGTCTTGACCTGACGTAGGCTTGCCGGCCCGCGCTGCTCGAGCGCCTCGAGCAGCTCCCGATTGCTGCGCCCGTACTCCTGGACGTGCACGGCACGACCCGAAACCAGCCCGCGTTCATCGAGCTCACGGAGCACGTCGCGCCAGGTGTTCGGCTCGCCCACCACCACGGCCGGCTTGATGCCAGAGGCCTTGAGGGTGGCGTGCGGCTTGGGTCCACGGCAAACGATGGTCGTGCTGGGGCTGCTCAGTAGCTCGAGCACGCGCTGCGGCGACGAGCTCTGGCCGAGGCCTTCGATGAGCAGCTCAGCGCCGACGCCGGTCAGCAGGACCAGCAGCACGGGCGCGCCCGCCACCAGATCCTGCTCGAGCGCATCGAGGCCCCTCGGGCCCCGCAGCGGCACTTCGCGCAAGGCGGGTGCCTCGATCGGCTCGCCGCCCTGCCGCGCAATCAGACGGCTCGACTCCGCACTGCGACGGCTCTCGAAACAGACCACCCTCATCCCGCTCAGTGGCAGGGATTCGGCGCTGGGTGGGACGGAAGCAGGCATGGCCGCTGTCCATACATGCGGCCCTGGCAGTTTCAAGAATGTTTCGTCTTTTTACCGCTGACCGGACCGAATTCGGAGCGCCAGCCGGATTTCCTCGGCCGCGCCCTGCTCGGCGGCGTCGAGCGCTGCATCCGCCACCAGCGCAGCGCGCGTCGCGCTCCAGATGATCTCGCTACGCATGGGATCGAATCCGAAATCCGAGAGTACGCGCAGGCTCTCCGAACGTCCCAGCGCGGGACGCTCCAGCATGGCGCGTGTCAGCTGCTCGAAGGCGCCCGCCAGCTGCTCGCTGGTGGCCGCATCGGTCGGCGCCAGGCGCGAGCCGCGCACCACGTCCAGGAAACGCTGCGTCTCGGAGGCACCGATGTTGCCGTCGGCCGCAGCCACGTGCGCAAACGCCGCCGCGACGCCGACAATCACACGATCGCGATCTTTAGCTTTGAACGCCGCCCAGAGACTCGCAAAGTCAGGCTCTATCATACCAAAGTCAGGCTAGTGCGGTGTCTCATGAGTAACAATCGCTGCGTCGAAACTTGGGGCGATACGAACCCATCGGCAGCACTAGCGATCCGCGAAGCGGATGAGGGGGAGAAACTGGCGCAGCCAGTTTCCGGGGGCGGGACGGCCCCGAGGAAGTGCTAGTGCGAGCGCGGCGGAGCCGCGCGCTCGGCGGAGCCGAGCTCTCAGAAGGAGCAATCGGAACGATTGCGACTTATGAGACGCAGCACTAGCTGGCTTCCGTGATAGAAGCCATGGCGTGATCCTCAACGTCGGAAGCGTGCCATGAAGGTGCTGATCATCGGCGGCACCGGCCTGATCAGCACCGGCATCGTCGAGCATTTGCTGGGGCGCGGCGCGGACATCACCCTGTTCAATCGCAAGCAGCGCCAAAGCCGCTTGCCCACCGAGCTGCCCGTCATCATGGGCGACCGCAACGTGCCCGCCGAGTTCGAGCAGCGCCTGCGGCGCGAGCGCTTCGACGTGGTCATCGACATGATCTGCTTCAGCCCCGAGCAGGCCGAAGCGACGCTGCGAGCCGTGGGCGGGCGAACCGACCAGCTGATCTTCTGCTCGACGGTCTGCACCTACGGGGGCGAGGTGCCGTCTCACGTCCTGATCGACGAAACCTTTCCTCCGGCGCCGATCAGCCAGTACGGCCGAAACAAGCTGACCTGCGAGCAGATCTTCCTGCGCGCGCACGCCGAAAAGCAGCTCCTGGCCACGATCGTGCGGCCTAGCAACACCTACGGGCCCGGAAACTCGCTGATCGATCAGATGGAGCTCGACAGTGTGGTCTGGGACCGGGTCGAGCACGGGCTACCGGTGCTGTGCGCGGGCGACGGCCTGGGGCTCTGGCAATCGACGCACCGCAGCGACGTCGGCCGGCTGTTCGCGTACGCCTGCGGCAACCCCAACACCTACGGGGAAGCCTTCAACGCCACGCGCGACCACGTCTTCACCTGGCGCGACTACTTCCGTGAGGCCGCACAGGCCCTCGGGACGCGCGCGGAGCTCGTGCTGGCGCCGGCGGGCTGGGTCGTCGCCCAGAATCCCGAGCGCTTCCGGTTCCTCGACGACACCTCGTGCTATCACGGCGCGTACAGCTCCGAGAAGGCCAAGCGCGCGGTGCCGGAGTTCCGCTGCCAAGTCGACTTCGTCGACGGCGCGCGCGAGACCCTACAGGACATGAAGAAGCGCGGAGCCTGGCGCCGCCATCAAGACGACGCCGAATACTCCGCGCTCGTTCAGCGCGCGCTCGACCTGGGCTTCGAAAAGCTCACGGCCTGAGCGCGCGCGGCCCTCACGCCATTACCGACAGAAGACGTTGCCCCAAGTACCTCATCGGCAAGGACGGGCGCGCGCTCGCGTTCTTCGAGCCCAACATCGCGCCTGAGGATCCGCGGCTCACCGGCGCCATCGAAACAGCCTTGAATCGCACCGGTTAAACCAGTACAGCGCGCGGCTGTCCCCTACGGATTGCCTCCAATCTGTACTGGTCGGCACCGACATCAACCAGTACACTGGGTCCATGGCGGCCGCTGCAGAATCCCCGTTGTACGAGCGCCTGGCTCACGATCTGGGCGCCAGCATTGCCAAAGGCCAGCTTCGCGCTGGCGATCGCTTGCCGTCGGTTCGAAGGCTCGCGCGCGAGCGCAGCGTGAGCGTCGCTACCGTCCTGCAAGCTTACTTCGAGCTCGAGAACGAAGGCCTGGTCGAGGTGCGGCCCAAGAGCGGTCACTTCGTGCGCCGCGAGCGGGGACCGGAGCTGCTCGAGCCGAGCACGCCGCGCCGCAGCAGTGTGCCGTCGGAGATCACCGTCTCGGCCGCCGTGGCCGCGCTGGTGGCTTCAGTGCGCGACCCGAACGTGGTGGCGCTGGGCAGCGCGGTGATGGCGGCGGAGCTTCTACCGATCGCCAAGCTGAATCGCATCCTGTCGGAGATCGCCCGCGAGATGTCGACCGCCGGCGCCGGCTACGACGCGCCTCCGGGGCTGCCCACGCTACGCCGCCAGCTGGCACGCCGCGCGGTCTTGACCGGCCTGCCGCTGCGCGAGGACGACTTCGTGACCACGGTCGGTGCCATGGAGGCGCTGCACATCGCCTTGCGCGCGGTGGTTCGGCCCGGCGAGACGATCGCCATCGAGAGCCCCACCTATTTCGGGGTGATGCAGCTGATCGAAGAGATGGGCATCAAGGCGCTCGAGATCCCGATGCACCCGCGCACCGGCATGGATCTCGACGCGCTTCAGGCTGGGCTCAAAGGCGGCGGCATCAAGGCCATTTTCTCGATGCCAACAGTCAGCAATCCGCTCGGTTCGGTCATGCCGGACGAGAACAAGCGCCGGCTGATGAGCCTGCTCGAGAAACACGACGTGCCGCTGATCGAAGACGACGTGTACGGTGACCTGCTGTTCGACGGCTCGCGCCCCGCCCCCGTCAAGGCACTGGATCGCGATGGGCGAGTGCTCTACGTCGGTTCGGTCTCGAAGACGCTGGCGCCCGGCTACCGCGTGGGCTGGATTGCGGCCGGTCGCTACCAGAGCACGGTCGAGCGGCTGAAGTTCACGCAGTCGGTTGCGACGCCCACCATGCCACAGATGGCAGTGGCGGAGTTCCTGGCGAGCGGCGGCTACGACCGTCATCTGCGTAAGACACGCCGTTTGCTCTCGGTTCAAGTCGACCGCACGCGTGAGGCGATCGCACGGCACTTCCCAGCCGGCACTCGCGTCAGCGACCCGCGCGGCGGCTACGTGGTATGGGTCGAGCTGCCGGGTAACGTGTCCTCCTTCTCGATTCAGCGGCGCGCCTTGGAGCGCGGCATTTCAGTGGCGCCGGGCCCGATTTTTTCGGCGGGAGGGCGTTTCGAGAACCACCTGCGCCTGAACGCGGGCGTGGTCTGGTCAGAGCGCATCGAGCGCTCGCTCGAGGTGCTCGGCGACATCATCAAGGAGCTCAGCTCCTGAAGCAGCGAGCACCCCATCATGGCCGATAAGGCACAGGCGGTCGATCGTCTGGTCGAGACTTTGCTCCAGAAGGGCACGGTGTTCGTTGGGCGCGCGGCGCTCGTGCTGGTGGTCTTCACGGTGGCCTGGGTGATGGCAGGCTGGGCACAACGGGGCGTGGTGCGCGCCTTCGAAAGGACGCAGGTCGACGCCACGCTGGTGCGCTTCATGGCCAGTGCCGCGCGCTATCTGCTGCTCTTGGTGGCGCTGATCAGCTGCCTGTCGGCCTTCGGCATCACGACCACCAGCTTCGCGGCAGTGCTGGGAGCCGCCGGTATCGCGCTCGGCCTGGCCTTTCAGGGCACACTCTCGAATTTTGCGGCCGGGCTGATGCTCCTGATCTTCCGCCCTTTCAAAGTGGGCGACACGATCAAGGTCGGCGCGCACACCGGCACGGTCAAGGCGCTCGAGCTGTTCTGGACCGTGCTGGCCACCGGCGACAATCGGCGCGTAGTGTTACCCAATTCGACGCTTTCGAACCAACCGCTCGAAAACGTCAGTTACTACCCGACGCGGCGCGCCGAGGTGCTGCTGCCCTTTCCGATGCACGCCAGCGCCGAGAAAGTCCTGCCGCTACTGGAAGAGCGAGCACGGGCCCTGCGCGATGTGCACGCCGAGCCAGCGCCCGAAGCCAAGGTCGTGGATTTTCAGAACCTGCGCATGAACGTGCAGCTCGGCGCCTGGTGTGACACTGAAAATCACGCGAGCGTGCTGGCTGCGCTAGCGCAAGCAGGTAAGCGCGTGCTCGACGAGGTGCGGCAGCGCTCGCTCTTGACGCCCACGAGCCGCCGAGGAGAGTCTGCGGCGAAATGACCGATCAGCCCGGGCGCATGCTCGCAGGAAAATACGAGCTCGTGGAGCAGCTGGGTCGGGGCGGCATGGCGGTGGTCTGGCGCGGCATCGCTCATGGGGCGGGCGGCTTCGCCAGGCCCGTAGCCATCAAGCGCATCGAGTCGCAGGTGATGGGCTTCGCCGAGGTGGTGGAGATGTTCGTGGAGGAGGCGCGCGTGGGCGCGCTGCTGAATCATCCGAACATCGTGCAAGTCTTCGACTTTCAGCGCGACGAGGCCGGCCACTTCTTCCTGGTCACCGAGCTGGTCAATGGGCTCCACCTCGGCCAGTGGGTCAAGAGCCACTACGAGCGCGCCAAGCGGGAAACACCCTGGTCCCTGGTTGCGGCCATCGGCATCGAGATGCTGCGCGGGCTGGAGGCTGCGCATTCGCGCAAGGCGCCCGACGGCAGCGCCTCGCCCATCTTGCACCGCGACGTCACGCCGCCGAACATCTTGCTCGACGCCAGCGGGGTGGTGAAGCTCGCCGACTTCGGCCTGGCGCGCGCCATGGATCGCGGGCGCATGACCAGGCCCAACATCGTCAAGGGCAAGCTGTCGTACCTGGCGCCCGAGCTGATCGCCGGCGAAGCTCCGAGCCCTGCGACCGATCTGTTCAGCGTGGGTATCGTGCTGTGGGAGGCCCTGACCGGCGAGCGTCTGTTCAACGCTGGTAGCGACGTGGACGTGATCGCGCAGATCCGCGAGGCCAAGGTGCCGCTGCTCAGCCTGAAGCGCGGCAACTTGCCGATGGCTCTGACCAACGCCGTGCACCGCGTGCTCGAGAAGGATCCGGCGCGCCGCTTCCGCAGCGCCCGCGACATGCTCGAGGCGCTGACCGAGGTGCTGCGCGTGCTACCCGACAGCACCGATGCGATGGCCCTGGGCAAGAGCGTGCGGGAAGCGTGCCGACGGCTACAAAGCCCTGGTTGAAGCTAGACTCGAGCTTGGCGGTCTTGGAAGGAAAGATCACGATCGCCCAGCAACCGATACAGCGTGCGGGCCTGGCCTTCGTGATGCTCATTCGCAGGGCGCGGCGCCGCCGGCGTGTAGGCAGTGCTGCTCGGCATCGTCGGAGAGCGCTGCTGACACGTGATAGAGGCGACATTGCACGTGATTGCCCGTGTAATCCTGACCGGCTACGTCGGTCGTAAAGCTCCCGCGGTCTGGCAGCTTCGGGCAGTCGCGGAGACATTTCGCCTGATCGATGGCCACCCAGTCGAAGCAGACTCTGCCCATCAGCCCGCAGTAGGCTTCGCAGTTCGCGCCGCATTCGCCGTTACCACCCGGGCCGGCAATCGGGCAGTAGTGAGGCACCTCGCTGCTTGCGATGCTGGCAGCATGAAGCCGGCACTCGACACTGTTGACGTTGCGATCCTGCGGCTCGCCCGCCGGCAGCACCGCGCAAACGGAGAGACACGCTTCGTAAGACGTGTAAACCGCGAACGAGCCCTGGCAGCTCGCGGTCACGGCCGAGCAGTAGCGCTCGCACAGGCTTGGCTCCTGCACCGGGCTGCCGGCTTCCCCGCCCGCGCCGCTGGGCTCGCCGGGCGCACCGGCGACGCCAGCTCCGTCGTCGCCAGCATCAACCCCGGCGGCGCCACCGACATGGCCACCACCACCGTTCAGCGGCGTGTCCACTCCAGCCGCGGCCGTGCCCAGGCCGCCCGCTTGCGCCAGCCCAGGATCGAGCTCAGCGCCCTCGATGCCAAGCACTTGCCGGCAACCGCTGCCCCCTAGCAAGCTGGAGCCCAACAAGCCCAGCGTCATGGCGCGCAGGCGGTCCGAACGCCTCACCAGCGCCCTCGCGTGCCGAGCACCAAGCCCTCGCCCCCGTGCGCCGGGATCAGCGCCACCTGCATTTCGCGCTCCTTGCTGCCGGCAAGCGTGTAGACGAGCAGCCCGCTCAGCACGAGGCTGCCGCCCGCTGCTAGCGAAACGGTCGCGATGTCCGCTTGCAGAGTAGCTCGCTCGCGCAGCTGAAGGCCGCGAGGGGTGCAGAGGCGCCCGTCACTCTGGCACCCCGACATCGACTCTTCGTTGCTGCGAACCGCGAGCACCGTCGCAACCCCACCGCCGACCAGACCGATCGCGCCCACACCGACGAGGGTCACACCCACCGTGCGCCAGGTCTTGCCGGCATCGACGCGCCTCGTCCTCGGCACGGCGCTCGGCCGGTCGCCTGCCTCGGGCACGAATTCTAGCCGCTGTGGCATGGGCTGAAGCTCTGGAATCACGATGGTGATGAGAGCGGCAGGCTCGTTCGGGACGTGCAGGCGCGTCCGGAATGCTTCGTAGCCGGGCGCTACTGCCTCGAGCGCGACCTCGCCTGGGTCGATCGGCAGCCCCGTGCCCCAGCTGGGCGCCGGAACCGCGGCAACACCCAGGCGGATCGAAAAACCCACCGGTCTGGCGCCGGGCACCACCAGGGTCACGCGCGCCAAGCGCGGCTCGAGCGCCGCGACCCGCTGCGCGGCAATGCGCTCACGTTCGGGCATGTTCTGCGCGCCGGCGAGCGAGTGCGCCTCGCTGAAGCGCGCCCAAGCACTCGCGAGACGCCCGGACTGCTCATAGCAGTCCGCGAGGTAGAGCAGCGTCCCTACGGCCATGTCGAGCTCCTCACTGGCCTCGAGCTTGGGGCACGCGGCCGCGTAGTCGCCCTGATCCAGGAGCCGCACTCCTTCTCGAAACAATGTTTCGGCGGTGATCTTGCGCGACGCCTGGTCCGCGCCATGGGGATCGACCTGAGCCATGACCGCATCGACGATCAGGCAGAAGGCCAAGGCCAAGCTAGAAGCCGATGCCCTTGCGCCCATGTCAGGTGACCATCAGCGACGGCCTCCGAAGCTCTTGCGATCCCAAGCGTCGAGCCGTGCGGGACTGGAGCTCGCGGTGGCCGGCGCCGCTGGTTCGGGAAGTGGCCGGTTCGGTTCGGTCGGCTGGTACGTCGCGATCATTGCGGAGCTTGCCGGCCGCGGGGAGCTCGCCGGCTGCAGCGGCTGCGGCGCGAGCCGCGGCGCAGCGCGGGCTGCCGGCGGGGGCTCGGGCACTGGACGCGGGTGCTCGGCCGGTCGGGTGGCTGCTAGCGCTTCTAGCTCCAGATCGAGCGTGCTGGCGGGCACCGGAGACGGTAACGCAGGCAACACTGGCAATGCAGGTGACGCAGGCGCAGGCGGCGCGAGCCACGACGGGATGTCGAGCGCGCCACTCAGCGCGACCCCAACTGCCAGCGACATGCCGAGCACCAGTAAAGCGCGATGACCCAGCGGTGCCGCATCTAGCGGCACACGAGCTAGACGGCTGCTCGCGAGCGTGATCGGAGTCGTGGGCGACCAGGCGTCGCTGCGCCGCTGCGACACGCGACCGCTGCCCATACGATCGAGGGTCGTCGCAGCTACCTTCTCGACGCGCCCGACGCGGCTTGGATCGCTCGCATACGGCCGCAGCGCTTCGGCCAGCTCGACCACGCTCGCGTAGCGCTCCTCCGGTTGCTTACGCAAGCACTTGAATATGATGTGCTCCAGCGTCTGATCGAGATCTTCGACGAGCCAGCTCGGTGGCACCGGCTCCTCGCTCAGCACTCGCAGACAGATCTCCTTGACCGAGTCCGCGTCGAAGGGCAGCTCCCCAGTGCACAGCTCGTAGAGCACGACACCGAGCGCCCACACGTCGGCTCGCCCGTCGACGTCCGCGCCCTGCACCTGTTCGGGCGCCATGTAGCAAGGCGAGCCCGCCATTTGCCATGGCTTGGTGAGCACGCGGCCGCCGTGACTACGGGGGGCCTTGGACACCCCGAAGTCCAGGATTTTCAGAACCCGATCGCCATCCGACTCTTCCGAGAGGAACAGGTTTTCCGGCTTCAGATCGCGGTGCACGATTCCGATGGCGTGCGCCTCGGCCAACCCCTCGCAGGCCTGCAGCACGTAGTCCACCGCCTGGCTCGGCGGGAAATGTCCCAGCTCGGTCAAGCGCTCCGCCAGATCACTGCCTTCCAGGTACTCGAGGACCAGGTACGGCACGCCAGACGGGAAGCGGCCGACATCCAGCACGCGGTTGACGTGGGTGGAACGCAGGCTCGCCGCGATCCTGGCCTCGGCCAGCAAGCGGTCTACGACCTCCTCGTTGGCCGCGTGCTCCGGCCGCACGACCTTGATAGCGACCTGACTGCCGAGCTCGACATGCGTCGCGCGCAGCACGATACCCATGCCACCTTCCGCAATCAGCGCCTCGAAGCGGTACTTGTTCCCAATCAACTGACCGGGTGGGAGGTCGCTCGGCCAGCGTCCAGCGTCGAAAACAGAGCGCGACCGGTTCGTGTCGGGGCAGGTGCTCGAACCGGTCATCGCAGCGTGCGGAAATCAGCAAGCTGTATGCCACGGCGCCTCGCCCCCCCAGGGCTTCGAATCGATTCAGCGCGCGCCTGAAAAGCCGAGGAGGAATGCAGCGCGCGTGGCAGGATGGAGCGCGCCGGATTGGTCGAGCTCGATCGCAAGAAGGTCGGAAATAGCGGGCCAAATTGGCTGAATTTGAAATTCGTTTTCAGTAGGCTAGGCTTGTTCCGTCCCGCGGCCATGTGCGGGCGCTAGCTCCCCAGCTCCAAGCAATGTTGCTTTCCGAGATCCCGATTGGTCAGGTCGTGCAGGTCGCGCGCATCGCGGGCCGCGGCTCCTTCCGGCGCCGTCTGATGGAGCTAGGTCTGGTGCCTGGTACGCGTGTCGAGCTGCTACGCGTCGCCCCACTGGGGGATCCGTTGGAGCTCTTGGTGCGTGGCGCCAGTCTGTCGATCCGCAAGCAAGAGGCCAGCGCCATCGAGGTGCAGAAGCTCGGCCTGGCTCAGGCCACCCAACCCACGGCTGCTGCGCTCGAGCCAGACCTCGGCATTTAGCTCGTGACCCACCCCGAGACCACCGCACACGACGGGCCCAGCGCGATGCCTTCCGCTGTCGCGAGCGAGACCGGCCCGAGGCCGCTCGTGCTGCTCGTGGGCAATCCCAATACCGGCAAAACCACGCTGTTCAACCGGCTCACGGGGCAAAATGCCCGCATCGGCAATTACCCCGGGGTCACGGTGGAACGCCGCAGCGGTAGCTCGCGACTGGACGGCCAGACGCTGGTCGAGATCGTGGACCTGCCGGGCACCTACTCGCTTAGCGCACGCTCGGCTGAGGAGCAAATCGCGCTGTGGGCGGTGCTCGGACAAGGTCAATATCGAAGGCCCGATCTGTGCGTGCTGGTGGCGGACTCGAGCCAGCTCGGCCGCAACCTGTACCTGGGGCTGCAGCTGGCCGAGCTCGGGGTACCGCTGATCATCGCGCTGAACATGATCGACGAAGTGGCGGAAAACCCGCCCGACCCCGAGGCATTGACGCGGCTGTGGGGCGTGCCGTGCGTGGCGCTGAGCGCGCGGCGCGGCAGCGGTATCTCGGCGCTACTGGCCGCCATGGAGCAGGCGCTGCGCGATGCGCCCCGACCGCGCGTGCAGGTGGAGTACCCCGACGCGCTGCTGATGGACGCGAAGCAGCTGGCGCCGCATCTGCCTGCCGGAATGCGCGGCTCGCCGGAGCGCGAGCGCGCGCTTTCGCTGTGGGCGCTGAGCAGCATCGACGAAGACGACGAGCTTTCGGACATCGATCCACAGTTACGCGCCGCCACGCTCGAGCTGCGACGCGAGGTGGAGCGCGGTGCGCGCGGCACGGGCCGAGATCTCGATGCGGAGCTGATCGCCGCGCGCTATGCGCACATCGATGCGCAGCTACCGGAGCTTTACCGGCGTATCGATCGCCACCCCAAGAAGGGCAAGCTTTCCGAGCGCGCGGATCGCCTACTTTTGCATCCGGTCTGGGGTTTCACGCTGTTCATGCTGGTCATGTTGGTCGTGTTCCAATCGCTGTTCTCGTGGTCCGACCCAGCCATCTCGCTGATCGAGGACGTGTTCGGTTGGGTAAGCGGGCGCGTCGACGCCTGGCTAGCGCCGGGTATCTTCCGCGACTTCCTGACGCAGGGCCTGGTCAGCGGAGTGGGCAACGTGCTGGTGTTCCTGCCGCAGATCTTGCTACTGTTTTTCTTCATCGGCCTACTCGAGGACTCGGGCTACATGGCGCGCGTCGCCTACCTGATGGACCGCGTGATGAAGAGTCTGGGGCTGCACGGGCGGGCCTTCGTGCCGATGCTCAGCGGATTCGCCTGCGCGGTCCCGGCGATTCTGGCGACTCGCACCATGGAGCGACAGCGCGATCGGCTACTGACGATGCTGGTCATCCCGCTCATGACGTGTTCGGCGCGCCTGCCGGTTTACACCTTGATCATCGCCGCGTTGTTCCCACCTACCCAGGTATTCGGCATCTTGCCGGTGCAGGGCCTGCTGATGGTGGGCATGTACTTGTTTGCCACCGTCATCACGCTCCTGGCCGCCGGCGTGCTCGGGCGCACCGTCGTGAAGGGCCGCCGCATTCCGCTGGTTCTCGAGCTGCCGCCGTACCGATTGCCCAGCCTTGCGGGCACGCTGAAGATGATGTGGGAGCGCGCGGCGGTGTTTCTCAAGGAAGCCGGCACGGTGATCCTAGCCTGCACGGTCGCGCTCTGGGTGCTGCTGTCGTTCCCGCGCGTGGAGCCCAGCACCGCGCCCGGCCGGGCGGCGGCGGCGCAGGCGACCGCGCCGAGCCCCATCGCCCAGAGCTACGGCGGCCGGCTGGGCCACGCCATCGAACCGGTGCTGGCGCCACTCGGCTTCGACTGGAAGATCGGCGTGGGCTTGATCGGAGCTTTCGCGGCACGCGAGGTATTCGTGGCGACGCTGGGGCTGGTCTACGGCATCGACGAAGCGGCTGAAGGCGAGGACGCGGCGCCGCTGCGCGATCGCCTGCGGGCCGAAACGCGCGCCGACGGCAGGCCCGCCTACACGCCGCTCGTAGGGCTCTCCCTGCTGGTTTTCTTCGCGATCTCCTGCCAGTGCATGAGCACGCTAGCCACCGTGAAGCGCGAGACCAAAAGCTACACGTGGCCCATCTTCATGTTCGCGTACATGACGGGCTTGGCGTACCTGCTCAGCTTTGCGGTGTTTCAGGGTGGGCGGCTCCTCGGCTTTTGATGCCCCAACTCGCAGGTGCTCGCCCTTCGGGCTGCGCGCCTGCGGTCTTCCCCAAGCTCGTGCTCGGCCCGCGGGAGCGGGCCTGCGCGCGAGCGGGGAAGACCAGTATCCGCGCGGCTTCTGTTTCACGGACATGTGACGTAGAGCCGCGCGTTGCCGTTGACTCACTTTGACTGTCAAAGTGATGCGATGCCTCCAGTG
>DATEDZ010000007.1:0-4316 GCA_035281385.1 Polyangiaceae bacterium | reverse complement strand
GTCCGAGTCCAGGCCCCGCGCGAGCGCGGCCCCGCCTCTGCCTTGCCCGACGCCTATCCCGAGCCCCCTCCCGCTCTCGAAACCGATCCCCTTCCCGAGGCCACGCTCGCGCGGGGCTTCTTCTACGGATCGAGACTGGGTAGCGAGGCGAGCCGGTAGACGCCACGGCTGAGCTGCGTGATAGTTCCCGCGTCGCGCAGTGCATAAAGACTGTGGCGGTTCAGGCCCGCTGCGAGCGCGTCAGACATGCGCAGGACACCACCGCGCTTGCGGAAGATCGCTTCGGGAGAAGGTGCGGCCTTGGCCATCGCAGACATTATACCAGCAGATGTGAATATATGTAGGTATTTTGTCCAGGAAGCAGGGCGGGCCCGGGGGGCGCCGAGCCCGCCCGCTCCAATCACGCAGGCTCGTCGTCGTTCGCCGGGGCTTGCTGTCAGGTGGGATGACGGCCTCGAGCACCGCCGCGACGCTGTTAAGACGCTCTGACAGCCCGGCAACATTGGCCGCCGTCAGCAGCGCATGAATTGCCGTTGCTCGGATGCCGACCGCTACTTGTCGCATTTCCTCAGCGTCGGCTTGTGCGGCAGCGAGATCGCAGAAGCCGTCGAGCGTTTGAGCGAGGCCCTTGAGCTGCTCGGCGCCGGTCATGACTTCGCCCATCGTCGCTCGAATGTGCGACGTGAGCATGGCGATCTTCGAGGTTCATTGGGCCTGCCCTCCGTCGCTGGTGGATCGGAGGCCGCGGGTGGTGAGCTCGAGCTCAACCTCGGCCAGGCCAAGGCGCGCGATGCTCAAATCGCTCTTTGCCCTGTCAATCTGCGAGTCCGCGACCCGGATGGCCGACCATGGCAGCGAGGTGCTCCACGACGGCGCTGTCAAAAGAAGCCGCAACCTCGATCCCGGGGCGAAGGGGCGGTGGGGAGAAACTCGAGGCGCTCGGGGCGCCGCCAGCGGCTCAGGTCGTCAGCAAGGAGTCGGCAAGCTCTGCGAGAGGAAGCTCGCGCTCGTAGAGCGCTTCGAGCATCTCCCGATACGGCTGCAGAAGCATCGTCACCTGCTCGGGCGTGGCAGCAGCAGCTCGTGCCCAATCCGTCATGGTGAGCAACGCGCTCTGGGCGACAGCAATCTGATCTTGGACGACGGACGTCCAGTTGGGCGTGCGCTCAGGCATCAATTGTGCGCTTCCCGTCGCACTTCCTCGGCGAAGGCATCGATCTCCTCTTCGCGCACGAGGCGAGCCTCGTGTTCACGGAGAACGTAGCCGATGCGTCGCTTCAGCGTTTCTGGGGTCAAAGGATCGAACCCGCCGACGATGATGAGCTGGCGCTCTTCACCATTCTCGTCCGGGTGCTTGTAGATGAGGTGACCCTTCACCGCGAGGTCGTTGGCGCGCGATGTCGCTGATTTTTCGTCGAGTGGGAAGCCTTCCGGCTTGATCAGATTCAAGCGCCCGTTCTTGTATGCGTATGGAATCTCGAGCGTGCCCATCTCTGGGATGCTCACGTGCAGATTCCGGCGCAACGGACGATCGAGGACCTTCGGCTCGAACAATGTCTTCAGATCCGGCTTCGCTCGTCGACGACGATGGCGCGCGTCAACATGCACGAGCCGTTGATAGAGCTCTTCGAGCTCGGCCTTCGGATCCACCGCGAGGATGACGCGAGGAGTGGAAAGAAGAAGGTGGTTACCTTCCTTCTTGCCGAACTTGAGGAGCTCGTCCGCGCTCGTCCAGGACCTGCCCTCTTCCCTGAGTCGTCCCTCCAGCGCGTTCTTGGCGACGGTTAGCCTGGCGTCGTCGAAGGCATCCTTGCCAAAGCGCTGCTTCGGCCCCTCGTTGTCGTGGCTGAACTGAACGCCGAGGAAGCCGGCCTCCGGCACCACCAGCACGACACCGACGTTGGCCGATTCGCCGCGCTCGAGGTCGGGACAGTACTGGATGATGCTGAAAAAGCCCTTGGTTGCTGCCATGGGGTTACCCTTCTAACTCGGCTCCGGTGCCAGGGTACCCTGGTCCAGTAGCATCTTTCGAACGTTTTGGCCCACGAACCGGGCCCTTTCGCTTACAAACTCGATTACGGCGGCCCTCACATCGGCCGTTGGCGACCAAGGTTGCGGAATATCCGACAGCAGCGCCTCGGCCTTGGTCTTGCTGAACGCCAGTAGGCGGTCCGCATAGAGCTGGACGCTCTGGTGGCTCAGATATACGCAGGTTCGTCGTCGTTTGCTGGCGCCTCACTGTCAGGCGGAATGACGGCCTCGAGCACCGCCGCGACGCTGCTCAGCCGCTCGGACATGCCGGCGACGTTCGCCGCCGTCAGCAGAGCGTGAACAGCGGTTGCCTTGATGCCGACGGCAACCTGGCGCATCTCCTCGGCGTCGGCGTGAGCTGAGAGATCGCAGAAGCCGTCCAGCGTTTGGGCGAGGCCCTTGAGCTGCTCGGCGCCGGTCATGACCTCGCCCATAGTGGCGCGGATGTGCGAGGTGAACATCGCGTCTTCGATGTTCATTGGGCTTGCCCTCCGTCGTTACTGGACCGGAGGCCGCGGGTGGTGAGCTCGAGCTCGACCTCCGCCAGGCCAAGGCGCGCGATGCTCAAATCGCTCTTCGCCCTGTCGATCTGCGCATCCGCGACCCGGATGAGGTCGCGGCAGCTCTTGATAGATTCAGCGATTTCTACCGCGCTGCGCGGTTCGTTGAGTACACTTCCGCCCTTAGGTGCCATGAAAGCGTTCCTTTCGTGGTGCTCAGGATTCGCGGCCGGTTACCGCCGGTCGCGAGTCCGCCGTTGTTGATTACTTCTTGGGCCGTCTCGCGGGCTTGACCTTCACCCCGAGCTTTTCCGCGTAAGCGCGAATTGCTCGCCGCACCACGTCCGAGCGCGAGCGCTCTTCATGGGCTGCAAGCGCCTCGAGCAGCGCGAGCTCGTCTGGCGGAAGACGCAAGCCAACGATTGGGCTTCTAACCATGCGAACGGCACAAGTAGCACCGTGTTAAACACGGTGCAACACCGCCGTTGCCTGGTGCATTTCTAAGGCGGAGTTTATGGAGCCTTTTCGTAGGGTTGCGTCAGTCCCAATGGCGGGCCTGTTCGGGAGAGACCTCATCCCCGAAAGCGGAGAATGAAGCGGTGGCGAACGTCACGGATGCGTTCGCGGGTGAGGCCCAACGCAAGGGCATTGCGCACGAGTGACGGCCCGTCGAGATTTGGCGGCCAAGGCCAGGGATTTCCTCGGATGAGAACGCGGTGGCGAGTGACCAACGCGGTCGGATAGCCCAAACACTCGCCGATGCGGAGCGCCATGAGGCTTTCGGAGACCGTGAAGGTTTCGCTGAGTGCGGGCAGGTCCTCGCCGAGCTCGCGGTGCGCCGCGTGGAACGCCGGTCTTGGGACGCACAGCGCGGCGCCGATCCGACCCGAAAGCTCCTCGGCATCTGGCCCGTGATAGGCCCAGATGTGCAAGAGCCATTCTCCAAGCTCGTGGGCGACGGCGTGATTCACCTGCCGTGCGGTCAGGCCGCGACGCAGATGAATGACGGGATCATCGCCAGGCCACACCAATGCGCTCCGCCCCGGGAGCTCTCGGCGCTCAGCCAGACGGATGCAACTGTCGCCGAACAGCGCGACGGCGAGCTCTACACAACCTGGGGGACGCTCGGGGTCTGCGTGCGCGCGCTGGTAGATCTCGCGGACGGCGAGGTCCGCAATAGGATCAGCCAAAGCATCGCCCTTCTCCCGCATCTGTTGCCGCCCGCCATGAGCTGTCGCGCCCCATGAGGCGGCTAGCTCACATTTCGAATCGTCCACGAGTGTTGCACCGCGGCCGACGTTGCCCAGCGTCAGCTCAACAGGGCGCAGTTCAAGCCTTGTCGGCTATTTCTTTCTGACACGACGCCGCCCCGCCGCTTTGCTTGGGGGCCCAGGCAACTGCTTCAAAGCCCAATCGGTATCCTGCCTATTCCCGCGTTTCGCA
The DNA here is from genome assembly GCA_035281385.1 of Polyangiaceae bacterium. Lineage (GTDB taxonomy): Bacteria > Myxococcota_A > Polyangia > Polyangiales > Polyangiaceae > PMG-095. The sequence continues at coordinate 342 of DATEDZ010000007.1, read as the reverse complement.
AATCGCTTCTGGTTCATCAGCCTTTGCCACCGTTGCGCGCCGGGGTCTTCGTCGTAACGAAGGGTTGAGGACAGAACCGCTTTGATTTGCTCGACGGGCACACCGTCCAAGTAGGCGGCGCGCGCGGCCAAAATTCTCGAGGGGTAACGGGCCTCTTCACGATCGTGCAGCTCGGTCGTGCTGCCGGCGCCGAGCACCTCATCAATCGAACGGTTTAGTAGAAATGCGATTCGCAGTGCGATCGTTGCCTGCACCCCCACCTTCCCATCCAAGAAGCGTGAGAGATTGCCCTGATGCATGCCCAAGAGCGGTGCCAGGTGGAGCTGCTTGGGGACACGCGTG
>DATEDZ010000006.1:0-16005 GCA_035281385.1 Polyangiaceae bacterium | reverse complement strand
GTCCGAGTCCAGGCCCCGCGCGAGCGCGGCCCCGCCTCTGCCTTGCCCGACGCCTATCCCGAGCCCCCTCCCGCTCTCGAAACCGATCCCCTTCCCGAGGCCACGCTCGCGCGGGGCTTCTTCTACGGATCGAGACTGGGTCTTGCTCATCCGTAGGGGTAAGAAAATGTGGCATGTGGCCCGCTTCGCCTAACGGCGGCGAAAGAAACAATTCACCCCGACGGGTGAAGGTGAAGGTGAAGTGAAGGCGAAGGCGAGAAGACCAAGTTCGAGCAGCTCTCCGAGTCGGACAAGAACGCGCCCATCGCGTTCCTCAAGTCGCTCTAAGCACGTCTTCGCAGCTCGAAGCCGAGATGGCACGACGCAACCACGTTTCGAGCAGCGCGAAGTCGCGACAATCGCGAATCGTCGCGGACTGCTCTTCACTGACCGACACCCCCCGCGCCGCCAGTACAGCCAAAAGTGCGGTGGCTTCTCCCTCGACGCGACCTTCAGCCTTGCCCTCGGCGCGACCTTCAGCTTTGCCCTCGGCGCGACCCTCTTCCTCACCCTCTCGGCGTGTGAGCCGGAGCGTGTTCTCATAGTTCCAGGCCCAGATCTCCTGCTCGCGCAGCAGCTGTTGGGTGAACGGATCAGCGGAGAGCCGTTCGAGGGCTTGCTTGGCTCGGCGGATGTTGGAATCGACCATCGCGACTTGCTCCAGCTCCTCGTCGCTCTGCGCGGCGAAGAACCTGCACCAGCTTAGCACGCTCGGTTCGCCCGCGGCAGGCGGGCCAGGCGGCAGCTTCGGCAACTCCAGCACGTGCACCGAGAGCTCCGAAGTCAGCGCAAAGTGCTCGTCGTCTTCACGAAAGCGGAACACGCTGTGAAACCGCTCGGTCGGCAGCCGGGCGAAGCCAAGGACGAAGACCGTCACCACCGGCGCCAGCTCCTGATAGCGATCGCCCTGGACGAGCTGGCCCGCATACTGCCGAGCGCCATAGTAGAGCACGCGCTGCCAGAGCCCCGCGTGCCACGCAGCCTGCATCTCGACGTTGATCAGGGTGCCGTCGAGCAAGCGGATCCGTACGTCGAGCACGGCGCCCTTCTGCTGGAGGGTTTCCCGCGGGGTTTCGGGGTTGAGCACCTCGACCTCGACGATGGGCTCCGGCGGCGCCAGCACCGCCGTCAGAAAGCTCTTCAGGATTTCGCGGTTGCGCTCGTCTGCCAGCAGTAGCTTGAAGACCAGGTCGCGCTTCGGATCCAATAGATGTCGCAACGTCGCTCCCCTCCCAGGGCACGTACCCATCGGCGGCCCGACGGCTCGGTTGCGTGGTTTCCAACGTGAGACTCAGTTTCGGCTGCTTGCTCGGCTTCGCCGCCGCGACGCCGCAGTCACTCCGCCCGGCCAAAGCGCGACTCTCGCACCAGCTCACTGACCTGGAGCGAGTAGCTCTCGAAAAACTGGTCGCGCCCCTGCTGCTGCGCCAGCCGATGCCCAGCGTGCTCCCGCCACGCCTGGAGCTCTATCGGGGAGCGAAACTCGATAATGGCGACACGCTCCCCGTCCTCCGCGACGAAGTCCTTGCTCGAAACCAGGCCGGGCATCTTTTCCGCCCAGCTCCACACCTCGGTCTCCCGCTCGGCGAACGCCTGCCTGACGCCCTCCCGGAGCCGCGACCTGAAAACGACGACCATCATGCGCGCTTCCATAGCGCAGTGCCTACTCGATCGACAGTCCGCTGCAGTGGATGCGTATATCGATATCGCGTCAGTCACACCCCCTCCCGTTCGGGCGAAGCCCGAATTTGGGAGGGGCGCCCGCGGAACCCGCGGGCGGGGGTGGGCATCCAAGCCCGCTCTACTGCACGACGGGCGGGTAAACGCCCTTCGACTTGGCCGTCTCACATCCGCGCGCAACGCCGGTGTTGCCTTCCTCGGTCTTGACGATCTTGAACTCGACGCGCCGGTTCTTCTCCCAGGCGGCGGGGTTCGAGCCGTTGTCGAGCGGACAGAACTCGCCGTAGCCCTGTGAAACGAGGCGCTTCGGGCTGATGCCGCGCTTGAATAGCGCGTCCATCACGCTGGCTGCGCGACCCTTGGTGAGCTGCAGGTTGTGCTCGTCGGTGGAGCGCTCGTCGGCGTGGCCCGCGACCTCCATGACCAGGAATTCGGGGTGACCCTTCATGGTGGCCGCCACCGCGTCCAGGATTTCGTTCGACTGCGGCAGGATCTTCGTGCTGTTGGTCTCGAACTGCACCTTCTCGAGGATCACGATATCAGAGCCCTCGATGATGACCTTGCCCTTGTCGGGGCAGCCGTCCTGATCCTGGAAGCCGTTGTAGGTCTCCGGATCATTGGGGCACTTGTCCTTCACGTCCGGAATCTGATCCTTGTCATTGTCCGGATCCGGACAGCCGTCCTGATCCTCGAACTTGTCCTTGTCCTCGGCGTCATCGGGGCAGCTGTCTTCCTTGTCCGGGATGCCGTCCTTGTCGTTGTCGCGCTCGGGGCAGCCGTCGAGATCCTCGAAGCCGTCCTTGTCTTCCGGATCATCCGGGCACTTGTCCTTGGAATCCGGGATGCCGTCGCCGTCGCGATCACCTTCGCGCTCGGCCTCCGGGCAGCCGTCCTCGTCGCGGTCGCCGTCACGATCCTCTGCGATGTTCGGGCAGCGGTCGTCGACGTCCAGAATGCCGTCGTTGTCGTTGTCCGGATCCGGGCAGCCGTCACCGTCCTGGAAACCGTCGAAGTCTTCCGGCTCGTCCGGGCACTGATCCTGGTCGTCCTTGTAACCGTCACCGTCACGGTCGCCGATCGACGGTTCGAATACGAAGCCCAGGATCATGCGCAAGTCAGCGGCCTCGAAGCCCGTGGACCAGGCCCTGCTACCGCCGCCCACCATCAGGTAGCTGTTGCGTTCGACGAACAGTTTGATGCCACCCACGACCTCTTGCGACAGCTTCTGCTTGCTGTCGGAAGCGCCGCCGAGCTGCATGCTACCGTAGGTCTCGGCCACCAGGTCGAGCGAATCCATCACGCGGTATGAAAGGCCTAGGCTGAACGTGCCCAGGTTGGCGCCCTCGAAGTCGCCTTCTTCGAGCTGGAAGGAGCCGGCGGGACCACGAGGCGCCTCTCCGAAGCGCGAGTTCTCGCCGGTGTGGCCGCGGTAGCCGAGGTTCAAGCCGACGTGGAAGCGGCGCGTGGAGCCGAAATGATTCTCGGCCACGACCTGTGGCCAGAACCAGAAGCCTGGATCCGCGCCCAAGTTCCGCGGCGCACTGCCGATCGGAAAGCCCATCTGCAATACCGCCGCGAGGCCGATCATACGGTCGACGCGCGTGAGCCGGAATTTGCCGTGTAGCGCAAGCGTCGAGAGGGACTGTTGGTCGAGCGCCGCCGAGTTGTACGTGTTGCCCGTCGGGCCGATGCCGTATGCCGGATCGCCCGTCATCAAGATGACCGGGATCGATAGACCCACCACACCCATGTTCATGATGCCGTAGTTGAAGCCGAACGTACCTTGAATCGAATGCGGCACGAGCGCCGGCACACCCGTGCCGTCCTCCATCCCGCCGACCACGCACTGCTCGTCGATGCACTCGGGATCCATCGGCTCGGACGGATTCATGCCCTGCGGCACGCGATCCGAGCGCGTGCGCATCAGGTTCCTGCCGTAGTCGAGCACCAAGCCGAAGCTGATGTTCTTCGCGCCTAGGATGTCGGAGCCGTTGACCGAGAAGAAGCCCTTGGAGTCGACCGCAGGGCGAAACAGGTGCGTGTCCAAACCGGCACCGTTACCCTCGGGCGCGCGCTCTTCTCTGGCTTGAGCCGCGGCAACCGCCGGTAGACCCAGGATGGACACGAGAATTGCCGTTTGGCTCGTCTTCACGCTCCAGCGCCTGCAAGCCTTCAACATCCTGGTCTTCTCCATCGGCAATTTGTCAGGTGAGATTCGTCAGGCGATTTCGGGAGCGGGGCTCGATGCCCTGCGCTACGAGGCAGTGGCGCGCGTCACGGGACCACCGCGCGAAGTCCAGCGGAAAAGCTGGCCTTTCCAGCGTTTCGGCACGCTAGCATCGCCAAAATTGGCATGTCAACGTAGGCTCGCGTCCGTTTTCTCCATGGGTGTTTTCCGGCCAATTCACTTGCGCAGGGCAGTCGCGCTGAGCGTCCTACTCATTTTTTGGCTCGTGAGTGGGCGCGCTCGCGGCGAGGCCCCACCGACCCTCGCCGGCTCGTGGTCCGCGAGCCCGCTCGTTGCGACCTGGCAAATCGGCGACTGGGGTGAGAAATGCGGGCCCAAGCCGGGCGGCGGCGGTGTGGCCGGTGGACCAGTAACGATCAGCCAGAACGGCAGCGAGCTCAGCTTCGTCAGCGCGGGGCGCACCTTCAGCACGGCCGAGTGTTGGGAGCAGCACCCCGGTATGGCGCGCATCAGTCACAGCGCCTCGGCGCGAAGCTTTCAGAACGTTTGCAAGACCGCGGCAGGCGACCCGCGCCAAGCCAAGATCGTGACGACGATCAATGCCACCGACAGCCGTATCAACTTCGACGAGACCGGCCAGTACCAGTTCGTGATCGAGGGCCAGAACTGCACCGCGAGCGTGCGGCGCACGCGCAGCTACTCGCTGGTACGGCGGCTGGGGGACAACGCGCCGAGTGCCCCCAGCGCCGCCGCGCCCGCCACCAAGCCCGCTCCACGCCCTGCGCGCGATTGCGAAAATGCCGGCCTACCCGAGCGGTTGGAAGTGCGTCCCTCGCGCAAGTTGATGCGGCCGGGCGAGTCTTTCGCCTTTCGCACTGCCGTGCTGGACGCACGGGGTTGCGCGCTGCCGGTAGCGCCCAGCTGGACGGTGCTGGGCGGCGCCACGGCTCTGAGCGTGACCGCGCCGGGCAGCGTCGTGGCAGCACCGAACGCGACCGAATCCGAGATAACCATCGAGGTAACGCTGGGTGATCGCTCGGTGAGGGTGGTCGTCGAAATCGTTGCCAAGGATCGGTACGACGCGCTCTTGCAAGCGCGCGGGATGGACGAGAGCGGTGAGTCCAAGGATGCGGCCGTGCTGCGCGTGGCCTCCGAGTCGATGGGCGCGCGCGAAGTCGTCGCGCGCGACGACTCGAAAAACAAGACACGCCTGTTCGTTGCCCTCGCCGGCGCGCTGGCCCTGTTGCTCGGTGTCACTGGCCTGCTACTGGTGCGGCGCAACCGGCGCGCCGCTACAGCGGCGGCACTCGAGTCTGCGTCGCGCCCGCACGCCGCGCCGGTCGCCACCGCCAAGGTGTGCCCCACGTGTCGCGAGGAGTTCCCGCCCCACGCCGAGTTCTGCGACAAGGACGGCAATCGACTGGTCCCGCAATCCTCGCTGCCGGTGGGCCCGGGCGGCTCGGTCTGTCCGGTGTGCGGTCGCGGCTTCAATCCTGGCACACTGACCTGTCCCGAGCACCATGAAGAGCTGATCCCGGCCGCTGCCTACGCCGCGCGCGCCGCCGCCGCCCCACCGACGCAGTCGATCTGTCCCATGTGCGGCGCGCAATTCACGGGCGACATCCGCTTTTGCGGCGAATGCGGCGCGGCTCTCGTGCCGATCAACTAGGCTCGAGCTTCGCGGTCTTGGAAGGAAAGTGTAGAACCGTCGTCACAAATCGAAGCCGACCTGGCGGCCACACCAGCTGCCCGACAGGTGCTGCCCGTCTTGCGCCAGCCGTAGCGCGCATTCGGTTTCGGCGTAGGCCACAGGCGGATCGAAGATTTCACCCTCGACCGAGATAGCCTCGCTCTCGAAGATCAGCGCGGTGGTGGCCGTCGGCTGCACTGCCAGCACCCCGGTCTGAAGCACGATGCCGCTGACGACGACGTCGTAGCTCTCCTCCGCGTCGTCATCGAGGTGCTGGTAGGCGCAGCTTTCGAACCCGTAGCCGAGCTCCAGCTGATTGGCGCCCTGCTCCGCCACCGACGTGGCGACGCCGCTTACTCGAGCGCTGCCGCCATGGGGACAGCGCGTGGTCTCGTCCTGGATGCCGACCGGGTTGCCCTGCAGCGTCAGGTTGTAGACCAGCTTGATCACGTCACGCAGCGAGCGAGCCGCGACCTGATCCTGGCACCCGGGGTCACAGGTCTTGGGCTTCGCCTCCTCCTCGTCGCCACAACCGGCCAAGTACAGGCCCAGTACGCAAGTCATGACGACGAGTGCGGCCGACGTTGCCATGTCAAAAGCCTCCTTCGACGCCCAAGCTGGGAATGAAGATTGGACCGAACATTTGTGCTTCACAGCCGCGCAGCGAGCAGCTGGTGGCGATGGCCTCTTTGCTCAGCGTAGTGTTCATCATCTCGGCCACCACCGAAAGCCACGAAGTCTTGCCCAGCCGCCAGCGTTTTTCGGCGCGCAGATCGAGGCGAAAGAAAGCCGGGAGGCGGCCGCTGGTGCCGGCTTCGGTGGCCCGCGGCAGGCCGCTGTAAGCCGTGACGCGCGTGCCGACCCGGAAACTGCGACCGAGCTCATAGGCGATCGCCAGATTGCCGACGTGCGTGCGATCGAAGGTGGCCACGTAGCTTCTGCCGTTGTACGTGCGCGTCGAACGCGACAAGGTATACGAAAAGAAACCGCCGAGCTTGCGCGTCAGCTTGCGTTTCACGAGCAGCTCGAGGCCGAAGGCCCGACCCATCGTGCGCACCATGAAGGCATCGGCAGCGCGACGGCCGGCGTTGCTGTCGGCACCCTGCCCACCGCCGCCAGAGCGATCCGCTCCCAGCGTTCCGGGCAGGAAGCGCGGGCCACAGTAGCTCGGATTGCCGGTGGGCTGATCCACTCGGTCGCCGGCTAGCGTTTCTTCCGGAAAAAGCCCAGGAGGACAGCCGTTGAGCGTGGCCTCGAAGGCGCCGAGCGGATCGGTCATGTCGAAGAACGCGTTCTGGAACACCGTCGCGGTCGCGGTCGTGCCTTCTTGCACGTTCCATTCGATGCCGAAGCTCTCTTGCAGCGCGCGCTGCAAGCCCCGATCCAGACTCGCTGGCGTAAGGCCCGGCACCGGCACCACGAACGAGGGGGCCTGGTGCGCGACTCCGAAGCTGCTCAAGAGCGCCCAGCGCGGCGTGATCTGAGCGCGCGTCGAAAGGCGCGGGTCGAGGGACCAGGCGCTCACGCCGCGCTGGCCGAACAGGTCGACGCGCAGACCCGGTATGATGGTCAGGCGGGGCCCGACTGCCACGACCATGTCGCCACGCACCCCGACCGCCACGTCGCTGCGGCTGGCAAACAGCTGCGCCACGCGCTGCGCGGACGGGTTCAGATCGGTCGTCCCGAGATCCACCTCGTATTGCTCGAGCAGCAGGTCGGTGCCGGCCCGCACCAAGAGCTCATCGGATACGTAGTGTTCGAGCTCCGTGCGCGCGCCAACCAGCGACGACTGCACGTCGCGATTCTGCTGCACCGTCGAGGCGTCGCGACCCAGCGTGAAGGCGGTGCGCAGCTTGCCCTTCGGCAGCACGCGGTCGTAGCGCAGATCCACGCGATGAAATTGCGTCTGGAACAACGTGAGTTGCTCGGTCGCGGTATCCTGCGCCGCGTAGTCGTAGGAGCCGAACGCGAACACGCCGAGCCTATCGCGCGGCGTGACGTCGTAACCGGCACGCAGCTGGTAATCCCAGTAATCCAGGGACGCCTCGGGCGAGAGCAGTGACAACAACAGCGCCGTGAAGGAGTAACGGCCGCCCAGCAGCACGGCTCCGCGCCCCTCGTCCAGCGGTGCTTCGACCAGCGCACCGGCATCGAAGGCGCGTACGTTGTACTCGCCATGCAGCTCCAGGCTGGGCGGTGCGGTTTCGCCTGCCACGATGCCGCCGGTGAAGCGACCAAAGCGCGCGGGATAGCCCCCGGGATACAGATCGACGCGCTCGATCAGCGCCGGATGCACGACCGACGGCCCCACGCCGACATGAAACAAGAGCGGCACTCGCACACCGTCCAAGAAGTAGCCGGCGTTACCGGGCGGCGCACCGCGGATGAAGAAGAACGGCAGCCCGGTAACGATCGGGGTGACCCCCGGCAAGGCCTCGACCGCGCGAAACGGATCGCCGAACGCGCCCGGCAACTCCCGCACCTCCTGCCGGGACAAGCCGACGCTCCGCGACGGCTCGGGCCGCTGACCCAGCACCGTGATCTCGGTCGGATCCGCCGGATCCACCTGCGACGGCTCAGCTTGGGGCTGATCCGTTGGCGGCTGCTCAACCTGCTGCGCTCGCGCGGAATCCACGCCGCACATCAACGCCAACGTCAGCGTGCGACATCGCGCGATTTCCCAGATCTTCTCACAGCAGGGACAGAACGACTGAAGGTTCTTGGGGTGTTGCTCTGAGCGGAGGCGCACGGAGCTCGAAAGAATCGTGGGTCATCTCACGAAGTGAAACCCCAAAATTCTCGTCCTTCTGACCTTCGGTGCGGTGAGACGCCGTAGAGTGATGACGCCCACCTCCGCCCGGCCTGCCTGGTCCCAACTGGTTTGTTCTCGTGGGTGGCTGCTGCTCTCGCCGATCGTGATCTTTTCTTCCAAGACCTACATGTCTCGTCGGGCTGGGGCCCCTGCCCCAGCTAGAGCTATCCGAACCGCACGCGTTGAGCGCCTGGGCAAGCAAGGGGCCGGTCAGGGAGGCCGCCGAGCGGCGGAGCTGGCCTCGTCGTTTCAGTTCCAGCATCGTTTTCGAGCCCCGTTTCAAGTCGTGGGAGTTTCGGCAGACCCCGACTTCTCCGCTGATGGAGCGTGTCCCACCCTGGGCCTTTTTCGTTGGGGAAAGCCGGGCATGGCCCGCCGGCCGGGCTTGAAATTCCTGCATATTGGGGCAAATCGTAAAGAGAGTTGGTACAGTCGCGCCCGCGATGAAAGTCACCTGCCAGGCGTGCAGCGCGCAGTACACGATCGCCGACGACAAGGTTAAGGGCAGGAAGGTCAAGATCCGCTGCAAGGCGTGTCAGACCCCTATCGTCGTGGATGGGCAAAATCCGCCGCCCGACGCGGGAAGCGGTGCGTCCGAGCCGCCGCCCGCCCTCGATCCGTTTGCACCGGAAACTGCGATCACGCCCGAAGCTGACGTGTGGAACGTCAATCTGAGCGACACCGATTCGCGAACCATGACGACCGCCGAGGTGTTGGATGCGTTCCGCGCCGGCGTGGTGACGACCGACGCCTTCGTCTGGAAAGATGGCATGGCGGACTGGATGCCGATCATGGACTGCGTGGAGCTCGCGCCGCTGCTGTCGGGCCCGACGGATCCACCGGCGCCGGTCGCTGGACAAACTCCGTATGCGCCTGCGGTCGCGCCTGCTGCGACAGCAGCGCCTGCGGCTGCGGCGCCGAAGCTCGGTGGCATGCCGATGCTCGCCGGTGGTGGAGCTGCGGTAGCCGTCGGAACGCCAGCGGCGCGCGCTGCCAGCGCCAAGGGCCAAGCCGGTGCGGATCTGTTCGGCGACATAGACGTCGCTGGGGGCGAAGGCGAAAACATCGACGTGGCCACGAGCGCGCGCGCTCCGGCGCTACCGGGCGCTGCCGCGTACGACGACAAACCGACAGGACAGCGCAACGAAAACTCGGTGTTGTTCTCGCTCGATTCCCTGAAAGCAGGCTTCGTCGGCGGTGCAGCGTCGGGCGCGGCGGACAAGGCCAAACCCGCGCCGCCCAAGCCGGGCGCGCCGCGACCCAATCAGCCTTCGAACCCGGATGATCCATTCGGCATGGGCGCGTCCGGCGGCCTAGCCAGCCTCGGTTCGGGCGGCAGCCCACTCTTCTCCATGGGCGCCAACCAGGCGCTGATGACCGCGCCTGCCCCGCCGGAGCCCAAGCCGATCGTGGTGCCAGCCTACAGCGCTGCAGCTGCCGTCGGCGCGGGCGGCATGGACGTCAAGACCAAGCGCTTGGTCATGTTCGGCGGCACCGGCGCGGGCGCGGTGATCTTGCTGCTCTTGGGTCTCGTCGTTTTCGGGGGCGATGACAAGGAGAAGGCGGAGGCAGACGCGAAGGCGGCCGCTTCGGCGTCGGCGCTCACCAAGAAGGACGAAGCTCCCAAGGAGGAGCCGAAGCCCGAGGAGAAAAAGGAGGAGCCAGCGCCCGCTGCCGCCACCTCCGCCGCGCCCGAAGAGAAGAAGGAAGACGTGAAGGCGGACGCCAAGGCTCCGGCCAAGCCCGGCGCGGGCGGCGTGGCCGCCCCGAAGAAGGAAGAGCCTCCGCCAGAAGCAGCTGCCGCCAGCGGCGCCCCACCGTTCAGCAAGGCGTCCGCGATCTCCGCGCTCGGAGCGGCAGCAGGCTCGGCGGGCGGTTGCAAGAAGCCGGGCGGTCCGACCGGCAGCGGTAAGGTGCAGGTGACGTTCGCGCCAAGCGGTCGCGTGACGAGCGCCACGGTCATGGGACCCCCGTTCGCCGGCACCGCCGTTGGCGGCTGCGTCGCCGGTGCGTTCCGTCGCGCCAAAGTGCCGGCCTTCTCGGGTAACGCCGTCACCGTCTCGAAATCGTTCGCAATTAACTGACGAGCGAGAAAACAGGGAGACGGGGAGATTTTCTTGGGGTGCGATCCGTGCGGCGTCGATCGGAACCGCGATCTCGTCGTACGACAACGTGCGGATCGACCCCAAAATTTCCCTCCGATCTTCCCGCCTTCCCGCCCTCCTGTTGATTCCCCTCGCTTAGTTGCGGGCAGTACATGGCGGTGCCGCTGGCGGGCAATAGCGCGCAATACTGGCAAAAAGCGGCGGGTCAGACGACACGGAGCCCCTCGGTGCTAAAAAACGGGCCTTCCGTGATTCGGATCGAAGGCATTCAGAAGCAGTACGGTCGGGGCGCGAGCGCCGTGCAGGTGCTGCGCGACGTGAGCTTGCGTATCGAGAGCGGCGAGCTGGTCTCGATCATGGGCTCGTCGGGCTCCGGCAAGTCCACACTGCTCAACATCCTCGGCATCCTGGACGACTACGATCGCGGACAGTACTTCCTGGATGATCGGCTGATCCAGAACTTGAGTGAGCGCGAGGCCGCCCACTACCGGAATCGCCTGATCGGCTTCGTGTTCCAGTCGTTCAACCTGCTCGGCTTCAAGACAGCCGAGGAGAACGTCGCGCTGCCTCTCTACTACCAGGGCGTCTCGCGCCGAGCACGTAACAAGCTGGCACGGGAATATTTGGAGCGCGTGGGGCTGGCTGCTCGCGCCCATCACCTGCCGGCCGAGCTTTCGGGCGGTGAGCGACAGCGCGTGGCGGTGGCGCGGGCGCTGATCACCAAGCCCAAGCTGCTGCTGGCCGACGAACCGACCGGCGCGCTCGACACGACTACGTCGTACCAGCTCATGGAGCTACTGCGAGACATCAACGCGCAGGGCATGACCATCGTGGTCGTGACGCACGAGCACGACATCGCCGAGATGACCTCGCGCATCATTCGCTTGAAGGACGGCCGCGTCGAAGCGCCGGAAAGCGCCGCATGATCGAGGCGCTGCTCGAGCTGTGGGACGTGCTGAGCCGCAACGCGCTGCGCACCGTGCTCACCGGCCTTTCGGTGGCGTGGGGCATGTTCATGCTCGTGGTACTGCTGGGCGCGGGCAGCGGGCTCGAGAACGGCGCCGCCTGGGAGTTTCGCGATGACGCGCAGAACTCGATCTGGATCGGTGGCGGCAAGACCTCGCTACCCCACGCCGGGCGCGGACCGGGCCGTCCGGTGCTGTTCAAAAATCGTGACTTCGACGAGCTCCCGCGCAAAGTGCCCGGTATCGAGCACCTGACCGGGCGCTACTGGCTGTGGGGCGAGTTCAGCGTAACCTACCAGGGCAAGCGCTCTTCGTTCAACATCCTGGGCGTTCACCCCGCGCATCGCTTCTTGGAAAAGACGCTGATGACGCGCGGCCGCTACCTGAACCAGAGCGACATGGCCGAAGAGCGCAAGGTGGCCGTGATCGGGACCAAGGTCACCGAGATCTTGTTCGGCAGTCGCGATCCGATTGGCGAGTACGTGGGCATCCGCGGCCTAGCCTACAAGATCGTCGGCGAGTTCGAGGACGTGGGAGGCGAGAACGAGCTGCGCAAGATCTACGTGCCGATCAGCACCGCGCAGCTCGTCTACAACCAGCCGGAGATCATCCACGGGTTGAACTTCACCGTGGGCGACGCCAGCCTGGAGCAGAGCCAGACCATGGCCGAGCAGGCTCGCGCGATGCTGGCCAAGAACCACGGATTTTCCCCCGATGATCGGCGCGCTCTGCGCATCGGCAACAACCTCGAGCAGTTTCAGCGCATCACCGGCGTATTCCGCTGGATTCGGGTGTTCGTGTGGGTGGTCGGCATCGGCACGCTTTTGGCCGGCATCGTCGGCATCAGCAACATCATGCTGATCTCGGTGGCCGAGCGCACCAAGGAGATCGGCATCCGCAAGGCGCTCGGTGCCACGCCCGGTTCGATCATCCGCATGGTGCTGGCCGAGGCGCTCGTGCTGACCGGAGTGAGCGGTTACGCGGGGCTCGTGGTGGGTGTCGGTGTGGTGGAGCTGGTGGCCGGGCGCTTTCCCGACGCTCCATTTTTCCGCGAGCCGAGCGTGAGCCTGAGCCTGGCCCTCAGCGCCACCGCGCTGGTGGTGGCGGCCGGCGCCCTGGCAGGTTTCTTTCCTGCCTACCGCGCAGCGCGCGTCAACCCGGTCGTCGCCCTCCGCAGTGAATGACCCATGGACCTCGACTCCTGGCAAGAAATCTGGGCCACGCTGCGCAAGAACAAGCTGCGCGCGGTGCTCACGGCGTGCGGGGTGTTTTGGGGCATGTTCATGCTCATGGTCCTGCTCGGGCTGGGCACCGGGCTCGAGCGCGGCGTGGTCAAAAGCCTAGGCGGCATGGCGCTGCACAGCGTCTACGTGTGGTCGCAACGCACCAGCATCCCTTACAAGGGGCTGCAGCCAGGTCGCTACGTCAAGTTCACGAATCAGGACATCGGCACGATCCAGCGCATCAGCGGTGTGACGCACGTGGCGCCACGCTTGCAGCTCGGCGGCTGGCGCGACGGCCAGAACATCACGCGCGGCGCCAAGACCGGCAACTTCAACGTGACCGGGGACGTGCCGGAATTTCCCCTGGTCGAGCCGCTGATCCTGAAGAGCGGCCGCTTCATCAACCCGCGCGACATGGTCGAGCTGCGCAAGGTCGCGGTGGTGGGCGAGCAGGTGGTCAGCGAGCTCTTCGAACCCGGCGAGGATCCAATCGGCCAGTACTTGCAGGTCAAGGGTGTCAACTTCCTGATCGTGGGTGAAGTCAAGAGCCTCAAGGCTGGTAACGAGGGCGAGAAGCTGAGCGCGAACGTGTTCATCCCGTTCGCGACTTTCCAGAGCGCGTTCAACCTTCGCGATCGCGTCGGCTGGTTCACGGTCGGCGCCGACCCGAGCTATCAGGCGACGTGGGTCGAAGAGTCGGTCAAACAGGCGCTGGCCGAAAAGCACCGCATCCACCCGAGCGACAACCAAGCCTTCGGCTCGTTCAATGCCGCTGACAAGTTCGAGAAGATCCAGGGATTGTTCCGCGGCATTCGCGCGTTCGTGTGGATGGTGGGCGCGCTCACGCTCTTTGCAGGCATGCTCGGCGTCAGCAACATCCTGCTGATCACGGTCAAGGAGCGCACCAAAGAGATCGGGATTCGCAAGGCACTCGGCGCCACCCCGGGCTCAATCGTGCGCATGGTCGTCAAGGAGTCGGTGGTCTTGACCATGCTCGCCGGCTACCTGGGCCTGGTGGCGGCGGTGGCGGCGCTCGAAGGTTTTGCCAAGGTCCTTGCCCAGTTGCCGGACGCGCCGGTCACGCGGCCCGATGTTGACCTAAAAGCAGCTCTTTTTGCGCAAACGCTGCTGATTGCAGCCGGCCTGATTGCTGCCATCATGCCTGCTCGGCACGCTGCGCGCGTGCACCCGGCCCTTGCCTTGCGAAGCGAATGATCCGCCGCATCTTCCCCATCCTGCTGACACTCAGCGTGGCCTTTGCCTTCGCGTTCACGCTGGTGTTCCTGTACGACAAGTCGCAGGCCAAACCGGTCACGTTTCAGACGGTGAAACCTGTCAAGCAGGACATCGTGAAGAAGGCAGTGGCGCCGGGCGCGCTCGTGCCGCGGCGAGAAGTGACGATCAAGCCGCGCGTCTCCGGCGTGCTGGAAAAACTCTACGTGGAGGCCGGGCAGCGCGTGAAGGAACGCCAGCTGCTGGCCAAGATTCAGATCATTCCCAACGTGGTCGCGCTGAACAACGCCGAGTCGGCGGTGCGAGCCGCGCAGATCAGCTTCGACAACGCGCAGAGCCAATTACAGCGCTACCAGCAGCTGTTCGATCAGAAGCTGATGAACGAGACCGAGTTCAATCAGTTCAAGGTCGGCTTCGAGCTGAAGCGGCAAGAGCTCGAAACGGCCCAGAGCAATCGCGAGCTGGTCAAGGAAGGCGCCTCCAAGCGCACCGGCAAGGTCTCGAACCTGGTCAACTCGACCGTCGACGGCATGGTGCTGGACGTCCCCGTCAAAGAGGGCTCGAGCGTCATCGAGGCCAACAACTTCAACGAAGGCACGACGATCGCCGCGATCGCGGACATGGGGGACATGATCTTCCAGGGACGCGTCGACGAATCGGAAGTGGGCAAGCTGCGGGAAGGCATGCCGGTCTCGATCACGGTGGGCGCGCTCGGTGAAGAACGGCTGGAAGGCAAGCTCGAGTACATCGCGCCCAAGGGCAAGGAGAAAGAGGGCACGATCGAGTTCGAGGTCAAGGCCGCGGTCACGCTCAAGCCGGGCGTCGTGGTGCGAGCCAACTACAGCGCCAACGCAGACATCATTCTGGACACGCGCCAGAACGTGATGGCCATCGAGGAGAGCCTGATTCAGTTCGAGAAGGGCAAGGCTTACGTGGAGGTCGAGGGCGCACCGCAGACCTTCAGCAGGCGTGAGGTCAAGCTAGGCCTCTCCGATGGCATCAACGTCGAGGTGCTCTCGGGCCTGGACGAGACCACGCGCGTCAAGAAACCGCTCAGCGAAGCCGGCGGCGAAGGCAAAGTCAAAAAGCCGTGAGAGGCGACGCGTAGCGCGATGAGTCGAGCTGGATTCCAGAAGAGCGTGCGCATGTTCCGAAAGTTTTCGGAAGAGGCCTTGCGGCGTCGAGGCGGGGACCAGTCGGGGCGCGACGGCGTCATGGCGCTCGCGGCGCTCGAAGCGGTGCTGAAGGCCGAGCGCTTGCTAGACGGCACGCTGCTCGAGCCGCTGGCCGCGTTCACGAGCCTGCTGCAAAGCGCGCAGCTGCCGCCCGAGCTCGGAGACTTCAGCTTCGGCGACGCGCTGCTCGCGATCGAGGAGGCGCACGCCGAGGTTCGTCAGAACGCCGAGCAACGCTGGGAGTTTGCGACCGAGCTGCCCGAGTCCAAGCTCGGGCTGCTGGCAGATTTCAAGCGCGGTGCCGCCGAGCCCAGCCAGGATCGGGAGCATGTGAAAAAGCTCCGCGACTGCGTGCTGCAGGCTGCGGACTCCGCCAAACCTGGCGCGGCCGTGGTGGTCGGCGCGCTGCGCTGCGCGGATCTACCGCTCGCGGAGCTGGCGACGCGCTTCGAACGCCTCACCTTGAGTGATCTCGACTCCAGCGAGCTCGAAGCCCTGGTGCGGCGCTCCATTCCGGAAACGCTGCGCGGTCGGGTCCGGGTGGAGCGCTACGATCCGACCGGCAGCTATCTCGAGTTCGCGGAAGGGGTAAAGAGCGCGGTGCAGGCGGCGTCCCAAGCGCCCGAGGCCGAGCAGGCGCTGGAACAGCTGCTGCAAAGTTACGACGTTGGCGCAGGCAGCGCCGGGCTGACCCTAGCCGAGGGTAAGGCCGATCTGGCGGTCTCGGCGCTGCTGCTTTCGGAGCTGGGCCGGGGCTATGCGCCCTGCGTGGCGCGCAACCTGGCAGCTCGTGGCCATGCCGAGTCGAGCGTGAAGCGCGCGCCGCTACAGCCCGCGCTGGAGCTGTTCAGTCGACTCGTGGAGCAGCACCACATCGCCGCGCTGCTGCGCCGAG
>DATEDZ010000005.1:0-7828 GCA_035281385.1 Polyangiaceae bacterium | reverse complement strand
CGAGCGGCTCGACTTGCGGCATTTGGACTTAGTCTCCCATCATCTGCGCGCGCCCTCAAGCCGCGGAAATACCGCGCGAAAGCCCTCTCGGGAAAGGACGCCTCAAAGATCGAGCGTGATCCTCAATGCGTCGTCGACCTTTGCTAGCTCTTCGCGGCTAAGGCGCCCGATTCTCTTACCGAGTCGAGCCTTGTCGATCGATCGAAGCTGGTCGCCGAGCACGCGAGCGCTACGCCTTGCGAGGTGGACTTGGGCTTCACCGGGGTAGAGCGACGTGACGTTGCTCGTGATGGGCACGACGACGATCCGCGCGCCGTACTTGTTGCAAGCGTCGTTCGACACGACGACTGCAGGCCGCGTCTTCTTGATTTCCGTTCCGACTGTTGGATCGAGATTCACCCAGTACACGTCGCCGCGCGTGAGGGTCACTCGGGCCATTGGTCGACCTCGGTCTCCGACCAATCCGCCGCAAGCTTCTGCCGCCACGTCTCCGCAGCGGCCGCCTTGTACGCCTGCTCGAGCTCGCTGCGAGATGGCCTTAGCCTGGCGCGAACCGCCTCCTCGATGAATGCGCTGATCCGCTTCGGTGGAAGCTCCTTCTTCAAGCGAAGGTACAGAGCTCGATCCATCGTGATGTTCAGGTGAGCGGGCATGGATACTGTATTGTATACAGGGCTGGTGCTTCAAGCAAATATCGCTACGGAGGGCCCTCGGCAAGTCTGCCGGTTGCACCGAGTACCGCTACGGAAGCTTTCTGCGAATGAGGCTGCGCCGCGGCAGCCCGAGCCTACGCCTCCGCGTCGGGCTGCTGGGACGGGTGTGCTCGCTCGAAGGCGGGCAAGGCTTGCGCATTCGATTCCGCGCGCGTGAGCGTGGACAATTCGTCGAGCGGGATGCCGAAACGCCGGGCGTTGTAGAGCTGTGGCACCAGATAGATGTCGGCGAGGCTCACCGCGTCGCCGAACAAGAACGCTCCGGCGCGGGGCTGCGCCAGCGCCTCCAGCGCAGCCAGGCCGCGGCCGATGAACAGGCGTGCCCATTGCTCCGGGTCGACGCCGTGCTTCTTCAGCTCATTGAAGGTGGCGATGTTTTGAAGCGGCTGAATGCCCGAGTTGACCAGCTCCGCCAGGGCACGCACGTGGGCGCGATCCGCCGCGCCGGTCGGAAGCAGGGGCGGGTTCGGAAAGCGCTCGTCCAGGTATTCGATGATGGCCATCGATTGCACCAGGCGGCGCGTCTCGCCGTCTTCCGTGACCTCCAGCACCGGGATCTGCCGTTGGGGGTTGACCCCCGAAAAGCTGGGCGCCTGTTGTTGCCCGCCGTCGCGCGCCAGGTGCGTGGCCACATACTCGAACGGCAGCTGCTTGAGCCCGAGCGCGATGCGCACGCGGTACGCGCTACTGCTGCGCCAATAGCTCCACAGCTTCATGCCCCGACCACCTGCTGATCGATGCTGCCGAAGGGCACCGAGCCGTCGGCCAGCCGGAGCTCGATCTGGACGCGGCTGCCGACGTGCAAGAAGGGCGTCTGTGGCGCGCCGCTGGCAATGGTTTCGCGCGCGCGGAGCTCTTGCAGGCAGCTGCTGCCGCGCTCGGGCGCGCGGTTGGAGATGGTGCCGCTGCCCAGGAGGGTTCCGGCTCCGAAGCGGCGGGTCCGGCAGATGTGCTCGACCAGCTGGAAGAAGGAAAAGTGCATTTCGGGCCCGGTCAGGGGGTCGCCCAGGCGTTTGTCGTCCACAGCCACGTACATAGTGCCGTCGAGCCTGCCGTCCAGCCAGGCGGAGCTGAGCTCGTCCGGCGTGACCGCGAAGGGCGCAAAGCCGGTGGCCGGCTTGGAGCAGAAGAAACCGAAGCCCTTGGCCAGCTCGTCCGGGACGAGGTTGCGGTACGTCCAGTCGTTCAGACAAACCAGCAGCCGCACGTGCTTGGCCGCGCTGCTTTCGCGCGTACCGATCGGCGTATCGCCCAGCACCACGCCCAGCTCCGCTTCCAAATCGAGGCCATAGCTCTCGTCGAGCAGCCGGAACGGCTCTCGCGAGCCGAGCATGTCCGAAGACCCGCCCTGATAAACCAGCGGATCGGTTTCGAGGGTCGCCGGTGGGTCGGCCAGACGCGCCCGCCGAACCAGCCGCACGTGATTCAGGTACGCCGAGCCGTCCACCCATTCGGCAGCACGCGGCAAGGGTGCGGCCAGCGCTTCGAGCTCGAGCTCGAACGCCGCCGGGCTGCCGCGGTGCAGCTCGGCCGACAGCCGGAGCAGCGAAGGCGCTGCGCGATCCCAGTCGTCGAGGGCCGCCTGCAGGGTCGGGGCGGCTGCGCCCGCGTCGATGGCGCGCAGTCCATCGCGGCTGACCACGAGCAGCCTGCCGTCTCGCGAGCCGTCACGCAGCGTGGCGAGCCGCATGGCTCACTCGCCGCTCAGACCCAAAGATGCGTCCAGAAGCTCCACGAAAGAGCTGGGCTGGAAGCTCTCGCGAACGGAGCTGAAGGTCTCTGGAGAGCCGGTGGGCACGGGCCGCGCCACGACCTCGGGCGGTGGCGCAGCGTCGTCCTCCAGCCGGTGGCGGCGTGCTTCGAGATCCTGCTGCGCTTCTGGGGGGGGCTGCAGCTGGTCGTGGTAGCCGCCGCCCGCTTCACGTCCGGGCAGTGCGACCTCGAGCTCCTCGATCGGCGTTGACTTCGGTGCCGACTCGGACTTCGGCTCCAAAAGCTCCAGAGCCGGGCCGCGCGCTTCTTCGAGATCGATGGTCTGACCGAGCTGTTCCGGTGTGGGTCCCGCGTCCTGGGCGTGCGTTGGGATGTCGAGCTCCTGGCTCAGCAGCGCATCGACGTCCGGCGCCGCTGGCGCCGCGATACCGGCGGGCATCGGCGCCGCTTGCGGTCCCGACTCGGGCGGCGGCGTCTTGATCGGAACCTCACGCTCCGCTTCCATCTGAGCGGCGGCCGCGGCCAGCGCCTCGTCCATGCTCGAAGCCACCTTGGAACGCTGCGAAGAGGCGGGCGGCCGTTCGTCCTCGTCCTCGAAATCGATGTCGACGCCGGTGGCGACGGGCGGCGGCACGGAAGTCAGGTCGGTGACTTCGACCAGATCGTCCTCGGAGAGCTCTTCGGCACCGATCGGCTCCGCCTCGGCCTCGATCGCGGCCACCGTGACCTCGGTCGCGGGCTCGCGCAAGCCCGTCGTTACCCGCACCTCCGACACCTCGTCCTCCATGCCGAGGGTGTCGTCGACAGGTGGCGAGCTTTTGCCGCCGCTGCTCACCAGCGGGATAGCGGCCGCATCAGCATCTGGCGGTACGCTCTCGAGCGTGACGTCCACTTCCACCGGCAGCGGTGAAGGCGCAGGCGATGCCTCGAGCAAATCATCCACGGCCGAGAAGTTGTTCGGCGCTGCGGAGGCCAGGTTGGCTGCAGTCGCGACCGGGGCGGCCGCGCGCGCGCTCTTTGCGTTTTTCTTGATCCGCTCGAGCAGGCCCTGAAGCTTCGCGAGCTGCTGCTGAGCGCTCATGAGCTCCTCGTGCCGTTTTGAAGGCGAGTTAGGGCGTCGCCATAACTGACGCCCGAGCCGAGCCACTCGCTGACCTTGCTCGCGCTGCTGGGGCTCGCGATCAGAAAGCGCACCTGGCGGTCATCGCGCATGAGCTTGGTGGCCCGGCACTCACGACCGAAGCCGCGCTGCAGCGCGCCTTCCAGGACCGCAGCCAGCAGTTGGTCGAGTTGTTGCCCGAACGGACCACCATCGAGCGTCAGGACCAGCGCGCGCCCCCAGCGCTCCAGGCCCAACGAACCGAGTCCCATCACGGCCAGCTCACCGCCCAGGTGGTCGAGCACGACCTCCAAGCTGGCCGACGATGCACTGTCGCCCAGGCGCTCGGCCATGCGCCGCCCGAGAGCCGTTCCGAGGCGCCGCCCGAAGTCGGAAACCGCTTCGTCGCCAGCGGCGCGGCAGAGATCGACGAGCGCGTCGGCTGCGATCAGCACGTGATCACCTCCGCAATCGACGCGACCTCGAACCAGGTCGAAGCTGACGGATCCAGAGGGGGTAAAGCGGGTCGCCATCTAGGGGCTAAGCCATGGCTGGGGTTTGTAAGGGGCCGAACCGGCAGAGAGTTGCAGTATAGGGCGGGACCGCTTCAAACTGTCAATTCTCGTGGGTTTTTCCCTGGTCGTTCACGGGCTGAAGCTCGGGCTTCGGCTGCTCCTTTTGGTCCTGGTCGCCGGCCTGCCCCCCCGGGCGGCGCATGCCGCGCCCAAGCGCGAGCCACCGCTCTTGTTCGGCGGTGCCGTCAGCAAGCCCAAGCTGAAGCCCACGCTCGATTCGCGCCTGCCGACGGGAGAGCTCCTGCGCGCCACCCTGCCGCGGCCCGCCGCGAGCGTGGCGCGCTGTTCGTTCACGCGTCCGGTGTGTGTGCACGCCCCGAGCGCGTCGGCGGCACGGTTGCCCGAGGCGCTCGCGCTGTTCGAACAGGCCTACGAACGCTTGGTGCTGGCGCTCCGTCTACCTGCGCCACTGCCCGATTTCGACGCCGGCGGCAGTGACGCGCTCGACTGGTACATCGGTTTCGACCAAGCGGAGCTATCGGTCGCCCAGGAAGCGCTGCTGCCTGGCCGGATGGACGCGGCCCCCGTGTTTTGTCGCAGCTCGGAAGCAAGCGGTGCACTCTTGGCGCGCGACGCCTCGCTTTGCGTCGGCGAGGCGCTGGCCAGCGCGCTCGACGCAGGTGAGGCGCCCGAGATCCGCCGTGCGCTGGCCCTCGAGCTGTGGTGGATCACCGGAGTCAGGACGGTGCTGGACGTACAAATCGTGGCCGATGCACAGCGTCACCCCGAGCACGCGCTGGCTCGCGATGGGCCAGCCAGCGCGGCGGCCGTAGGGCGCTTCACGCTGCTGCTCGAGATGCTCGAGACCACGCGCAGCGCGGCTTCGCCCGGCACCCTCACCGCTTCCCTGCTGTCGGCGGCCGCCAGTCGCACGCCAGCGACTGCGGTGCGCTACGATAATGAGCCGGATGTGTTCGACGTCCTGCGGCACAGCCTGGACGAAGAGCTGCCGCGCTACGCGGATCTGCTGGTGGACTTCGCGCTGCGCCGCGCCCTGACCGGTGACCGCGACGATGGCACGCGCTTGCCGAGCCTGGCCTACGCTGGGTCGTTGGGACGGGCTCATTACGATTGGGTGATTCGATATTCGAGCTTGCCGCGGCGCGTGCTATCCGGACAGCCGATCGCGCAGAGTGGGGCCGAGCTGATCTGGGTCGAGCTGGACGAGGCGCCACTCGGCGCGGGGCTCGGCTTTCGCGCGGAGTGGGAAGCGCCGGTCGCATTTCAGTGGCGCATGCTGCTGATCGACGCCGAAGGGCGCGAGGTGCGGCGCATGGATGTCACGTTCCAGGAGCGCGCGACCGGCGCCGATGGCCGCGTGCTGCGGCTCGATGGCGCCAAGGCGCTGATCATCGCGGGGGTCAACCTGGGCGGCGTCGACTTGGCTCACCCCTTCGATCCCGACGTGGCCCCGTTCGAGCCCAGTGGCTGCACGGTGTATCTGGCAGCAATGTGAGGTTGCACGAGAGCTAGCGCCCGCGCCGAAGCGCCAGCAGCGCGGCAGCGACGGCGAGCTAGTGTCCTGAGGCCAATCCGTGTCTTTTACGCTTTCGACCCCGTTCGTCAGGCCGTCTTGATTTTGGGCGGCGAAAAGACCGGCGACAGTCACTTTTATCTGCTGGTTCGACGAGGGCTCACCCAGCTCAAACCAGACTGGCCGCCAAAGCGCAAGCCCAGAAACCGTAGCCAGATCAACTACTATTCAGACGCCGCTAGAAACGCTCATCTCATCGAAGCATCGCGGCGACCCTCGACGCGCGCGCGATGTGAGTTTGTTCAGCCTCGGCATCCACGGTCAGTCACCGTAGTCTATGGCTCCCGGCCCTTGTTTCCGACGCTGATCAACAATCCCCGGCCTGAGCAGATGAGCGAGCTCGCCGAGCGCCTGGCCGGCGGCGAGGCCCTGCTCGTTCAATTTGCGGACGCGATCTATACTCCGGAGCAGCTACAACAGCTCGACGAGCTTTGTGCGACGCACCGCGCACAACTCCACGTTCGCTTCTACGCCCACTACGGGTCGATCTTCGACGCTAGCATCCTGCGCGCCCTCCCACACGTGGTCACGCTGAAGCTCGACTGCTTGCAGCACGCAAACCACGTCGACACCATCGCTGAGCTTCCTCACCTCGAGCACCTCGGCATCGACATTTTCGAGCTGGCTGACACCCAGATTCTCCGCTTCGAAAATCTGCGCGCCCTGCGCTCCCTCTTCGTGGGCGACACCCGGCGTAGCCGTCTCGACCTGAGCTACGTCTCGACCTTTGCCCAGCTGGACTCGCTGCGCATCTCGGGTCAGACGCTCGGGCTTCAAGCCATCGCCGACCTGCCCGCACTGCGCGCGCTCACGCTGCGGTCGATTCCAAAGAGCTCAGCCCTCGGTTTCGTCTCGAAAATCGCCAGCCTGCGTTCGCTTGACGTCGTCCTCGGCGGCCGCAGCGACGTTCACGAAGTCCAGTCCACCAACCTTCGCGACCTGGAGCTGATCCGCATCCGTGGTCTCTCCGACCTGGGTGATCTCGCGCGCTTTCCCAACCTGGTCTCTCTGGTCCTCGAAGACCAAATCCAGGTCAGGGCCGTGCACCTCACACCCGCAAACGCGACCTGCCAGTCGCTCCGCATCTTCAACTGCAAGAACCTCTCGACCCTCTCCGGCCTGAACCACCTCACACAGCTTCGCCACCTCCGCATCGGCACCACCCCTCTCGACATCGACTCGCTCCTCGCCACCCTTCCCCCCACCCTCGAAACCTGCGGCATCTACACCGGCAAAGAACGCGAAAACCGCCGCATCCGCGAGCTCCTCGACGCTCGCGGCATCCGCGAGTTCGACGCGGGCACTCAGTAAGGGATTTTCCGGTTTATCCAAGGGGCCGAGCCATTGGGCGCACGACCGGCGCCTGACAGTCAGCGCCGCCTGCGGAACGGAAGCTGCACTAGCCTGGGACATGACTTGGCTTCGACATTTGCGGTTCCTCAGAAGATCCGCTGTTCCCCGCTCCTTGGCTACCGTCGTGGCCTGCGTGGCCGCGTTGGCTCGACCTGCGGTTGCCGATGAACCGTCTCCGAGTGACCCCAGTGTGAATCGGGCTGGAAGCCTAAAGCACGAATCCGGTGCCGAGCTGAATGCCCGGATCGTACCAGTGGTTGCGATCATCCAAGGCGCGCTTGGTCCCCAGGTCGAAGCTGAGCCGCACATCGATCACTCGCCAGGCCACCCAATCGGCCAGGTCGAGCTCGTAGCCGCCCCCGGCGAAAAGCCCGAAGCGTACGAAGCTACCGCCATCCTCGTCGCGTGCGAAGGTGGCTCCGACCGGCGAGCCCCCGAACCGCAGGTAGGGTCCTTCGAACAGGCTGTCGTCGTTGGCAAGCGGTACCAGCAGCGAGAGCGGGAACGACCAGTCGAAGGCGTGCGTCACGCCACCGTACAGCAGCTGCGTCTCCATCTCGAACGCCGCGTTCTCCCAGCGAAACGCGATCGCCACGCAACCGCCCACCTTCAACCCGGACCAGATCCCGAGGCGCGCGATCGGACAGAGTGCGACGCCCTTGCCGAAGCGTCCGTGAGCCCCGCGATAGTAGCCTCCACCGCCGCCTGAGGCCTCACCGGTCCCCTGCGCGTTGGCGTTGGCGTTGGCGTTGGCATCGGCATTGGCGTTGGCGTTGGCCTGTCCGGTGGCGCTCGCGCCCTGCGGCCCCGCCTGCGCATTACCACTGGCATCGACCTTCAC
>DATEDZ010000004.1:0-9769 GCA_035281385.1 Polyangiaceae bacterium | reverse complement strand
CACGAACGTCAACAACTGAGCCAGATCGATGCCCGGGAGAAGCTGGCTGCGCTCGATTTCCGTGTAGTTTTCGTCGGCTCCGAGAGTGAATACCTGAAGCTGACGGTTGCGCCAGATCCAGACCTCCTGAACGCCGAGCTTCCGGTAGATCTCGAGTTTGTTCAGGCTGCCCGAAGTCCAAATCACTTCGATGGCCAGATCGGGACGCTGGGGCGCCGCGACATCGCCGAGCACGTAGCATTCGTCTGGTTCGGCGCCGCGCTCGCTCTCTTTGCTCTCGAGCGTCCACGATCCGGATGGGGTGATCTCCACTTCGTTCTCGAAGCACCAGGCCTCCACGAGGCAGCCGATCATCGACTTGATCGTTTCGTGCGTATGTGACGGAGTCATGAGCTCGAGCACCCCCTGCAGGTAAGTCAGCCTGGGCACGGCTCGCTCACCCCGAATCTCCAGGCAGCGCTGGTAGTCCGCCCAAGTCGCGGGCCGAAGCACGACGAATTCGTCGCCGCGCGCTGGCGGCGGCGCTGGCTCGGGGTAGGCGATTGCGGGCTGTGCCATTGCGGCGAGTATACAACGAGCCGGCTCAGGCGTCTTTCAGGCACTTCGCAAGCTCGTCACGCAGTGGCTAAGGGACGCGTGCGCAGCGCATGCCGATGTCGTTGACGGCTTCGTACGTGCCCGACGGGCGGCCGCCATCGGCGCGCGGCGGCCAACGGCCAAGGAGATTTGTGGCTTGGATTGCGTTTTCCGTGATGAAGTAGTCTGCTCGAAAGAACTCGAGGCCCCGTGACTGCACTGACCCGCATCTCCGACGACGAACGGCTGTTTTTCGATACGGTGCTGGATTTCGCCAAGCAGCGCATCGGTCCCAAGGTCTCGCAGATGGACGAAGAGGCTTCGCTGGATCCCAGCCTGCTGCCCGCGCTGTTCGAGCTCGGCGTGATGGGCATCGAGATCCCCGAGCAGTACGGCGGCGCCGGGTCGAGCTTCTTCAACGCCATTTTGGCGGTCGAGGCGCTGGCTCACGTGGATCCGAGCGTCTCGGTTTTGCTCGACGTGCAGAACACGCTCGTCAATAATGCCCTCTTACGCTGGGCGACGGAGCAGCAGAAGCAGCGCTATCTGCCAAAAATGGCCAGCGCATGGGTGGGCTCGTACGCGCTGAGCGAGGCCTCATCCGGCTCGGACGCCTTCGCGCTCAAGTGTCGGGCCGAAAAAAAGGGCGATCGCTACGTGCTCACGGGGCGCAAGCTCTGGATCACCAATGCAGCCGAGAGCACGCTGTTCATCGTGTTCGCCAACGTGGATCCGTCGCTCGGTTACAAGGGCATCACGGCCTTCATCGTGGAGCGCAGCTTTGCCGGCTTTTCGCTGGGCAAGCGAGAGCACAAGCTGGGCATCCGCGCGTCGAGCACCTGCGAGCTGATCTTCGACGGCGTCGAGGTGCCGGCCGAGAACGTGCTGGGCGAGGTCGGGCGCGGCTACAAGATCGCGATTGAGGCGCTCAATGAGGGCCGCATCGGCATCGGCGCTCAGATGCTGGGGTTGGCTCAAGGTGCCTTCGATTGCGCGCTGCCGTACATGCGTGAACGGGAGCAGTTCGGCAAGCCGATCGCGGAGTTTCAGGGCATGCAGTTTCTGTATGCGCGCGTCGCGATGGAGATCGAAGCCGCGCGGCTGATGGTCTACAACGCCGCGCGCCTCAAGGATCAACGCGAGCCGTTCGTGAAGGAAGCCGCGATGGCCAAGCTGTTCGCGTCCGAGGTCGCTGAGCGCACCGCGTCGCAATGCGTCGAGTTCTTCGGCGGCGTGGGCTTCACCAAGGAGTACCCGGCCGAGAAGTTTTATCGCGACGCCAAGATCGGCAAGATCTACGAAGGCACCAGTAACATGCAGCTCGTGACGATCGCCAAGCTCTTGTGATCAGGAGCCGACGCAGTCGCGTATCTTGCGGCGGCGTTGCTCGAGCGCCCAATCGAGCACCATCACGAGCTCGTCCGGCCGCCCCGGCTTGGCAATGACGGCGTGAGACAGATCCTCGAGCTGCTCGCGGCTGAGTGACTCAACATGAGACGAGTGGATCACTCGCATCACCGTAGGCTGCTGCATCTTGAGCCCGCGCAGCAGCGCGACCCCCTCGAGGGCTGGCATGTGGAGATCCGTGACCACCACGTCATAGGTCTTGATTTTCAGGAGCTGCAGCGCGCCCTCTCTGCTTTCGGCCACATCGATTTGCCAGCCGGGCCGGCCGCCCTGCAGCAGCCGCCGGATTGCCCGGCGCACGATGGGGTCGTCGTCCACCAGCAGCAAGCGCGGGGAGCGAACGCTGGCGTCGGAGGTCGGGGGTTCGGTGGAAGCCATCAATGGACGGGTGCGCGAGCAAGAGTCCTGCCAAGCCCTGACGGTAAGAACATGCCGAGTCGGCCAACTGGCCGAAACGGAGGGCTTGCCAGAGGGCTGGGCGCAGGTATCGTGCGAGCCCCATGGTCGAACCCGGCCTCGTGACACTGACCAAGATCGTCGGAACCCTGCTGCTGGCGATGGGCATCATCCCGCTGTTGTTCCTGCTCTCGCCGGGTGGCGACAAGAATGAGCCCAAGGACAACTTCGACGACCTCAACTGAGCGCCGCTGGAACATCGGCGCGTGTTGAACCCGATCGCCGACCGAGCCGCACCAACGCCCAGAACCGTAGGCACGCCGCGCACGCGGCCATCGAGGAGAAGGTGATGCGGAATCGGATCCTGCCGGGTGTGGTCGTGCTGTCTTGTGCGCTGGCTTGCAAGGACAAGCCCGAGCAGCAGAAGTTGGCGCCCGCCGCGTCAGCGCTCGAAGCGGCGATGCCGCAAGCCCCGGGTGCCGCGGCCTTCCAGGTCGACACCGCGTCCAGCAGCTTCACGTTCCTGATGGACGCGCCGCTCGAGAAGATCGACGGCGACGCTCCCCAGTCGATCCAGGGTGAGCTGTTCATCGATCCCACCGATCTGACCAAGTCGACCGCGCTCGTGAAGGCCGATCTGAAGCTGCTCACGCTTTACCAGCAGAAGCGCGCCGACGAGCAGAATGCTTACGGCCAGCGGAAGAAGAGCGATCTCCAAAATCACCATGCTCGGGATTGGCTGCAGATAAGCGCCAAGGATGGCGAGGTCACGAGCGAGCAGGCGGAGATGAATCGCTGGGCCGAGCTGAAAATCCTGAAGCTCGAAAATCTCAGCGCGACGGACGTGACCAAGCTGAGCGACGCCGAGCGCAAGGTGACCGCGACCGTGAGCGGCGACTTCCGGCTGCACGGGCGCAAGGCCACCAAGAGCGCGAAGGTGGAGCTCATCTTCAAATACGCGGGCGACAAGCTCGAGGCCGTCGAGGTGAAGACGCTCGAGCCGCTGCAGGTGACGCTCGAGGAGTTCGAGGTGCACCCGCGCGATGCCGCGGGCAAGCTGGTGAAAAAATTGAGCGAGGCGCTTTCGAGCAACTTGAAGGGTAAAGTTGCGGAGAATGCCGCTGTGAATGTGAGCTTCGTGGCGAAGGCGAAGTAGCAGTTGTCAGTTGTCAGTTGTCAGTTCACTTTCTGACGGCTTCGCGGAGCACTGAAAAGCGATGCGCGGCGCCGTTGCGGGACACTGAGACCACGACGTCGGTTTGGAGGGGCCGCTGAGGGTATAGCTGTTGTTGTCTCTCACTATTTCACTGCTAAGAGCCCGCGCATGGCTAAGTCGATCGCCCTCGCGGGCCCTAACCCGTCCTCAGCGCCTTGTGGGGACGAATCGCACGCAGCTCCTTGCCGCTGTCGAGCTCTGCCTTACGCAGATCGAAGTTGGATTGTAGGTTCAGCCAAAACTGAGCGGACGTGCCTTCGAAGAACCGCTCCAGCCTGAGCGCGGTTTCCGGCGTCAGCACCCGCGTGCCGTTCAGAATGCCTGTGACCCGGTTCGCGGGCACATGGAGAGCGATAGCAAGCGCGTTCGCGGACATGCTGAGCTCGTCGAGCTGCTCGCGCAAAACCTCACCGGGTGGAATGGGACGCATCTTGTTGCGGGTCATGTTCGGTTCCTTCAATGGTAGTCCACGATTTCGACGTCGTAAGCATCACCTTCGTGCCAACGGAAACACAGCCGCCACTGATCATTGATCCTGATGGAATGCTGCCCTTTTCGGTCACCCTTGAGCAATTCGAGCCGATTCCCTGGAAGGCCGCGCAGATCAGTGAGCGAGCCTGCTGCCTCGAGAATTGCTAGCTTGCGCTCGGCCTGAGCCCTGAATGCCCGGAAAGCAGGCACAACCGTTCCTGCCCAAAGCGCCGACGCTTTCTTGTCTGCAAACGAGCGAATCAACGACGTGAGCATGTCGCAATTTACGTGTGACGTCAAGCGTATAACCGCCTCACTCCCATCTGCTCTAGAGTCCTTGAGAAGCGTCTTCCGTGACAGATGAGTCAAGTTTTGCTGGGCCGTCGGCCTCGAGCAGGTTTTCCGCCGGGTCTCGCGACTATCGCAGGCTAGACCGCAACGCGCGCCGGCCTCGCCGGTTTGGTCTCGTGGGTGGCTGCTGCTCTCGCCGATCGCGATCTTTTCTTCCAAGACCTACATGCCTTGTCGGGCTGGGGCCCCTGCCCCAGCTAGGGTCCTTGAGAAGCGTCTTCCGTGACAGATGAGTCAAGTTTTGACTGCAAGGTTGGTGTCCGAGCAGGCGAGCTGAGGACTCCGGCGACCATCGCGGGTTTCATCGCAACGGGTGCCGGCCTCGCCGGTATTAGTCTCGTGGGTGGCTCCTACTCTCGCCGATCGTGATCTTTTCTTCCAAGACCTACATGCCTTGTCGGGCTGGGGCCCCTGCCCCAGCTAGGCGTTTTGCCTTTGCAGAGACCGAGCTGTACCTCGGTTATCAGTTGTCAGTTCACTTTCTGACGGCTTCGCGGAGCACTGAAAAGCGTTGGGCGGCGCCGTTGCGGGAGACCGAGACCACGACGTCGGTTTGGAGGGGGCCGCTGAGGCGGGAGCGGGCGTCGTGCATGGAGGACGGCTCGGCGTCGTTGATGGCGGCGATCACGTCACCGGGTTGCATGCCGGCGCGCTCCGCCTCGCTGCCTTCCGCGACCGTGACGACCACGACCTCGAGCGCCGCACCCTCACCGCGCTCCCCGAGCGTGATCGCCACGCCACCGGGCGCGAACGGATCCTGGTCGCTGCCGCTTTGCTTCAGGGTGATCCGCACGCCCGATTGCGTACGGTTGCTCTGCACTTCGATGCGCGCCGAGCCGCGGCCTCGATCCGGTGAGAGCACGTCGAGGGTGGCGGGACCGCTCGGTAGTCCTTGCAAGCTGAAGGCACCCCGTGCGTCCGTGACAGCGACACCGCGCGGCAACGGGCCCGCTGGCAGGTAGCTCGGGGCTCGACCGAGCGCGACGCGTGCCCCCGCGACGGGGTCGCCTCTTTCGTCCAGCACTTCACCTTCCACCGCGCCTGGCTCTTCGAGATCGATCGGTTTGAGCTCGAAGGGTCGGTCTTGTCGCCCAGTCGCTTCGATGCTGGTCTCGAGCGAGCCCTCGGCGAAGTCGGGGTGACTGACCGTGATGCGGACCCGGCCGAGCGCCAGGTCGCTCAGCTGGTACTGGCCGTCGGCGTTGGTCGTGGCGGTCTTGCGCAGACCCTGATTGCTGAGCGTGACCAGCGCCCCCTCCACACCGCGCCGCCCGCGCAGCGCCGTGACCCGCCCGACGACCTGTGACCCACGCTGAAGCTTCAGCTCCAGCGCCGCCTTCGCGTCCGCCGCGCCGAGCACCAACACCTGGCGCACGAAGCCAGGCGCCTGCACGGCAATGCGCAGCTGTAGACCCTGCGCATCGGCGATCTCGAGCTTGCCCTCGGCATCGCTGAAACCCGTCGTGCGCAGCGGCGAGCCCGGATCGAGCGACAGCGCGCTTACCTCGGCCAGCTCCAGCGGCCGGCCTTCGTCGTCCAGCACCGTGATCGTGATCGGGTCGCGCAAGGCAGGCAGCACGATGTCGAGCACCTCGCGCTTGCCCTCCTCGACCTCGAGCGGAATGCGCTTGGCGATGCGCGTCGGATTCTCGGCGCGCCGCACGTTCACCGTGACTTCGCGGGGCAGCGCGCTGAAGGCGAACGAGCCATCACTGGCCGTCACGCTGGCGCGCTGAAAGGTGCCGCGCTCCGCGACCACTTCGACTTCCGCGTTCTCGATGGGCTGGTCGCGTTCGTCCTTGACCCTACCTTCGAGCGATCCGCCACGCAGTAGCACGACCTCGACATGGGCCTCACCGCCCGGCGCGAGCAGCACCGCCTCACTCACGCCCTCGACGAAATCTGGATGCCGAACCAGGGCCCGCACTCGGCCTGGTGTCACGGGTGCGGCTCGGAAGTGGCCGCTGCCGTCGGTGATCCAGGGCGCCAGCTCCTCGTCGTCGTCGAGCGGCTGCGCCGCCGAGTCGAGCGCGGCCGCGGCCAGGGCGGCATTGCTGCCGGGGATGGGTGGAATCGGCCCGGGCATGACTCCCAGCTCCCCGGCGGCGATGAGCGGTGGCGGGCCTGCCAGGGCCCAGCTGAAGTGCGAGCGCCGGAAACGCATGAGCTGAGGCGTCTCGGCGATCGGTAGTCCTTGGCTGTCGGAGCCGATGACCTCGATGGACGCGCCGTCCACGGGGAAGCCTCGCGCGTCGACCACGTCGCCGGAGAGCGACCCGCCGCGCAGCAGCGGTAGCGGCACCGGACCGGTCAGCACGTCCGGCACTGCGACCACCGCGCTACCGACGAAGTCGGGCGCGCGACCCGAAAGCGTGGCCGGCCCGTTGGAAATAGGACCGAGCGTGACCTTGCCGTCCGTGCCGGTGCGGCCGCGCAAGGGGAATGAGCTCAGCCCCTCTTCAGCCAGCACCACGTCGGCGTTCGGCACCAAATGGGGGCTGGGGCCGGAGCCATCGTTGACTAGCGCGGTCACGAAGCGGCCCGGCTCGAGCAGTAGTGTGACGAGCTTGTCCTCACCCCGTTCGAGCGTCAGTCCCATCAGCACCCGTGACACGTTCGAATCCTGGCGAGCTCGCAGGTCGTAGCTGCCCGCGAGCAGACCGGCGATCTTGCAGACGCCGCCCTGATCCGCCTGCGCGCTGCGCGCGGGCCACAGCGTCGCGCCGCCGATTTCGACCGTCGCGCCGCCCGCTTTTTTGCCGTCGGGCAGCTGGACCATCACCGTGAGCGAACCGAGCCGCCGCAGCGTGATTTCCACGCTGCCGCTCACACCGCTCCGGCTCACGCTCTCGTAGCCCGGTGCCGACACCTTCAGCGTGAAAGGACCCTTGCCCAACCGTTTCAGCTCCGTGCGTCCCGCCCCGTCGGTCAGCGCCCCGAACGGCAATGGATCGGAGCTCGTCACGAGCACGGTGGCGCTCGGCAATGCTCCGCCGGCCTCGTCGCTGACGCGCACGCGGAGCTCGGTCGCCGGCGCCAGCTCCAAAGTCACCTCACGCGCGCCGCCATCGATGATGAGCTGCGTCGAGGCGCGAGCGTAACCTTCGGCTTCGGCGAGCAGCCACACGCGACCACGCGGCACGCGGGTGACCGTCGCAACGCCCTCGTCGTTCGTGACACCACTACCGGCGTCGAAATAGCGCCGTTGCTGTTCCCAGAGCACACGCAGGCTCGCGCGCCCTACTGCTTGCTTGTCACCCGTCACCACCAACACACGCAGAGCGCCATCGCGTTCCGTCTCCGCCACGTTCACTGCCGGAGCCTTCGGTACGCGAGTCACCTGGCGCTGAAGCTGGCGTGAGTCGCCGCTGAGTCCGAGCAAGCAGCCGAGCAGCGCCACTGCACCCACCAGCACGAGCCAAGCATCGAAGACAAGCAGCAGCCACTCCCGGACCGAACGGGCTGAGCGGGCTGAGCGGGCTGAGCGGGGCACGGGCACGGCCAAAACCATAACGCGGAAGCCACCCTGGCTTGTTTCCGCTATCTTTGAGCTGATGCGACCCCTGTGCGCACCCGCCTGGCTGCTCGTGGCGGCCGTGGCGCTCGCGTGCGCCGTTTCGTGCACCCAGCAGCGCCCGCCGGCCGCGGACGACCTACCGAGCGTGGACGCCGGAGCGGCCGGCGAGGGCGGCCTGGATCTGGGGGACGCGGCCGCTCGACCCGCAGGTCCTTGCGGCGAGCAGAGCATTGCTGCCATCGCTAACCCTCCGAACATCAGCTTCGTCATCGATCGCTCGGCCAGCATGACCGGCATCTTCGGAGACAGCGGCCTGAGCAAGTACCAAAACGCGCGCCTCGCCCTGTCGCGCGTGATCAAAGTGATCGGCCATCGCGTCAACTACGGCTTGGCGGTCTTCCCAGGCCTCGATGGCGAGACGGGCTGTGAAGCGGGTCAGGAGTTGATCGAGGTGGGGCCTGGCGATGACCCGAGCTACGCCCGCGCTGGGGAGACGGGGCCCATCTTGGAAGATCTGTTGGAGCGGCTCCAGATCGCCGGCACTGAAGGCGGTACGCCGGCGGCTCCCACCTTGAGCGCGATGCTTCCGATCCTGACCGAGCTTTCGGGCGAGACCTTCGTCGTGCTGGTGACCGATGGCGCGCCCAACTGCAACGCCGAGCTTTCGTGCAGCGCCAGCGGCTGCATTCCCAACATCGAAGGGCTCACGGCGGGTGGGCTCGATTGCACGGAGGAAGTGAATTGCTGCGAGCCGACGCCCGAGAACCCGCAGGCCAATCTGTCGTGCGTCGATGATCAGGCGAGTCTCGCTGCGGTCACGGCCCTGGCAGATGCCGGTATCACCACGTTCGTGGTGGGAATGCCGGGCAGCGAGCCCTACGTGGAGCTGCTGAATGCCCTGGCGGAGGCGGGCGGCACGGCGCGCGCCGGATCACCCAAGTATTACTCCGTGATCGATACCCAGGAGCTGGAGGCGTCGCTCAAGGGGATTGCGGCCTCGGTGGCCATCACCTGCGAGCTGCCGCTCGACTACGAACCGCCGGACCCGGACTACGTCAACGTGTATTTCGACGGCCAGCTGATCCAGTATGACCCAATCGACGGCTGGGAATGGACGGAGGACGGTCATGTCGCAATTCGCGGCGCCGCCTGCGAGCAGCTTGGCGCGGGCGACGTGTTAGAGGTACAGATACTGGCGGGTTGCAAGACGGAGGTGAAGTGACGTCGGACAGTTGTTTGCGTGTAGGATGCAGGCCGTGACGACCAAGGCCGATCTCGACCAGCTGCGCCGAGCCATCGACGCCGTGGATCTACAAATCCTCAAGTTGCTCCACGAGCGGGTGCGGTTGGTGATGGCGGTCGGTGAGTACAAGCGTGAGCGCGACATGCCGGTCTACGATCCGGAGCGGGAGCGCGTGTTGCTCGAACGGCTGTGCCGCGCTGCCGAGCCACCGCTCGATGCCGAAACCATCCGTCGCATCTTCGAACGCCTGGTCGACGAGTCTCGGCGCATCGAGCAGCACCACGTGGGCTGAGGGCCGCTAGGAGGCTGGTGTTTTTCAAACCCAGCCTCCTAGGCTTCTGGGTCTCAGGGAGGAGGCACGCGCCTCCTCCCCTCAAGAAGCAAAGCTTCTTGAGCCTCCCCTCTACGCGGCGGCTCTGCCGATTTGGACAGCTGGTGTTTCACACCAGCTTCCTAGTCTCGAGTTGGGCGATTTCGCCTCGGGAATTGTAGGGCTCTTGCGAGTATCTACGTGGTCGCGTGAGCGAGCAGACCACTCGAAATGTCCGGCGGCTCATGCATACCCGAGCGAAGCAGGCGCCCGTCCCGCCGG
>DATEDZ010000003.1:0-25122 GCA_035281385.1 Polyangiaceae bacterium | reverse complement strand
TGGCGGTGCTGAGCTTCGTCGCCAAGGCCTGAGGGCAGCACACCCCGAGCGGCTTCAGAGCACCAACTCTGACCGCTCCAGATAGTCGGAGGGCTGGCAACCGAACTCGCGTTTGAAGACACGCGAGAAGTATTTCGGGTCCCGGAAACCGCACTGTCGCGCAACCTCGGCCACCGAGCCAGCTCCGTGCCGGAACAGCTCCTTACCGCGCATGAGCCGCAGGTGGAGCTGGTATTGACGAGGCGAAGTCCCGAACGCTTCTCGAAAGGCGCGTTCGAGTGTGGCGAGCGGCAATCGCACCTCGCTCGTGAGCGTCGAGATCGGCAGGTGTTCGTTCCACGAAGAATGAATGAGATCGCGAGCAGCCTTGACGGCCTTACGCCCCCGCTCGCGCAGGACGGTGGTCGGCGGAAGCTCCAGGCAGCCCTGTCTCCAAAGGGCCTCGATCAGACGGTAGATCCCCAGCTCTCCCCGCTCGATGTCACCGCGCTCCACGAGCACGTCGGTCAGTTGGTTCAGGATGCGTCGAACGGGCCCATCGTAGAGCTGAGCAACCGTCAGATGAGGAAGGCGGTCGGGAGCGCCGAGCTCTCGACACACCCGCTGGACAGTCGACGGAGCGAGAAACAGGACCCTAAAGTCCGCGCGCGGCGCGACTTGGAGATTCGCGTGCAGCTCCCCCGGCTCCATCAACTGAACACCGCCCTGATTCATCTGGTGAGTGCGCTGGCGGTAACGCCAAGGAACATCCGCCCGATCCTCCACCCGGCTCGCGCCACAAAATGAATACGTTTCATGGAAGTATATCCACTTTCGCGAAACGCCTCTGACGTCCATCACTTCCGCGCCAGCAAGCTGGTCGAAGCGAACGAAGCCGATGCTGCCCTCGTCGCATCGCGACGCCGGGGAGGGCTCGGGCCCTTGGCGGGTGGTGGCCTTGCTGACTCGGGCGATAGCAGCGTCCTCTCGATGTGGGCTATAGCCCCCCGATCTCGAATTGAGCTTCAGTTTATCTACTCTCGAATATCAGACTAACCTGGGACAATGGCTAATTGAAGTGGTGGACATGAAGTCTGGTTCGACCACCCTTCATTCTCAGCCCTGGCTTTGACGCGAGAAGGCAGCCGCATTGCCGGACCCTCGGCACCGGACCCTCGGCCGAGCCCCTGGGGCAGACTCTCGGGTGGGCGACAAAATTCTCATGATCGACGCCTGGTAGCGATTTGCAGATTGAATATTGCCGGGGCGTGTGATGAGACTCCGCGCTCGAGTACATGCCAGTCAGGCTTCTGAGCACTCGTCTGCTCACGGCGCTTCGTGCACCACTGCAGCTGTGTGCCCTGGCATGGCTTGGAAGCGTCGCTGGGTGCGCTGTCGACACGAGCCCCGAAAGCAGCTCGCAGCTAGAGCAGGCTGTGGTGGCGGCCAGCAGCGGCCAGGCCAGCTCCGACTGTCTGTACGACACCAAACCTTGTAAGCGCGACCGCGATTGTTCCCCTGGTTTCGGCTGCGCCTTGGGCGATCCCGGCGAAGATCCCCATTGCAACGGTCAAGGCCACGAAAAGCACGACCACAAGCACGGTGGCAAGAAGGGCCGCTGTCTTCCCAGCGACATCGACGACGGCAATTCGTGCACCGCTGACAGCATCGAAAACGGCGTCGTGCAGCACCGACCGCTACCGGCCGGAACCAGCTGTGAGGATGGCAACGCCTGCAATGGTGCCGAGGCGTGCGATGGTCAGGCTCAGTGCCGGCCTGGTACGCCGCCGGCGCTCTCTGACGACAACCCGTGCACCATCGACGGCTGCGATCCGCAGTTCGGTGTCAGCCATGTGCCAGCTCCCGCCGGCACCAGCTGCGCGGATCAAGACGTGTGCGACGGTTCGGAAATCTGTGATGCCGCCGGCCTGTGTCAGGCAGACGCGCCGCTCGATCCAAACGACGACAATCCCTGCACGGCCGATAGCTGCGATCCAGCGCTCGGCATCATCCACACGCCCGAGCCCGCGGGTAAGAGCTGCGCCGACGCCGACCAGTGCAACGGCGCCGAGACTTGCGACGGGGTTGGTCATTGTCAGGCGAGCACGCCGAGTCAAGTCGATGACGGCAATCCGTGCACCCTCGACACCTGTGACGCGCCAGGTGGCGTCAGTCACGAGCCCGTGCCGCCCGGCACGAGCTGCGACGACGGCAATCTCTGTAACGGCGTGAGCACTTGCGATGCGGGTGGCACCTGCACGCCCGGCTCAGCACCCGTGCTCGACGACGGCAACCCCTGCACCAGCGATCGTTGCGACGTTGCTCGCGGCGTGCTTCACGAGCCCGTCGCGGACGGCAGCGCTTGCGGGGACACCAACCCATGCAATGGCATCGAGGCCTGCGCCAGTGGCGAGTGCCGCATCAGCGCGCCACCCGCCACCGACGACGGCAATCCCTGCACGTTCGACAGTTGCGACGCCGAGTCGGGTATCCGTCATGAGCCCGCACCCCCTGGCACGCCCTGCGGCGACGCCGACGTCTGTAGCGGTACCGAGCGCTGCGACGACGCGGGCGCCTGCCTCCCCGACGAGCCGCCAAACCTGGACGACGGCAACCTTTGCACGACCGACTCGTGCTCGGCCTCGGGCGGCATCAGCCATACGCCGGTCGCCGCGGGCACGTCCTGCGCCGACGGCGAGCCCTGCAACGGCGACGAGCTCTGCGACGCCGCGGGCAGCTGCCCGGCCGCGGCGTCGCCGGTCTTCGACGACGGCAACCCCTGCACGATCGACAGCTGCGTGCCGGGCGTCGGGGCGAGCCATGAGCCGGCACCGAACGGAACCAGCTGCGCCGACCAAGATCCGTGCGACGGGCAGGAGCTGTGCGACGGCGGGGGCGTCTGCGCGGCCGGAACGGCTCCGCCGCTGGACGACGGCAACCCCTGCACCACCGACAGCTGCGATCCGGCGCGCGGCATCGTGCACGAGCCCATACCCGCAGGCTCGCTGTGCGCCGATGCCGACGTGTGCAATGGGGCCGAGCGCTGCGATGCGGACGGCACGTGCCAACCGAGCGCGCCCTCGCAGGCAGATGACGGTAACCCCTGCACTATCGACGTCTGTGATCCGGTGGCAGGCGTCAGCCATCCGCCAGCACCCGCCGGGACGTACTGCGACGAGGACGCCGACGTCTGCAACGGCGTGAGCCGCTGCGACGGCGCGGGCCTTTGCGCACCGGGCGTTGCTCCCGCTCGCGACGACCAGAACCCCTGCACGCTCGACGACTGCGATCCGAGCCAGGGCATGACGCACACGCCGCTGCCGGCGGGCACGTCGTGCGCGGATGCAAACGCATGCAATGGCAACGAGATGTGCTCCGGTGCCGGCGTCTGCGAGCCCGGGATCCCGCCGCTCATCGACGACGGCAATCCGTGCACGATCGACAGCTGCGACCCTCAATATGGCGTCTTGATCGTCCCCGTCCAGCCGGGTGAGAGCTGCAGCGACGGCAATCCCTGCAACGGGCTCGAAGTGTGCGGCACCGGTGGCGCTTGCTTGCACGGAGACCCCGCGATCGACGACCAGAACCCCTGCACCGTCGACAGTTGCGCGCCCGAGCTCGGCATCCTGCACGAGCCATTGCCCGCGGGCAGCAGCTGCGGCAACGACGACGTGTGCGACGGCGCCGAGCTCTGCGACGCCTCGGGTGAATGCCACCCCGGCACGCCGCTGTGCGACGACGGCAACGCTTGTAACGGTGTCGAGCAGTGCAGCCCCGACGGCACGTGCAGCGACAACCCACTGGCGCTCCTGACCATCACTACGCCCGCGCCGGCGTCAATCACTCGAGACACCAGCGTGGTCGTGAGCGGCTCGAC
The DNA here is from genome assembly GCA_035281385.1 of Polyangiaceae bacterium. Lineage (GTDB taxonomy): Bacteria > Myxococcota_A > Polyangia > Polyangiales > Polyangiaceae > PMG-095. The sequence goes on along the minus strand of DATEDZ010000003.1, from coordinate 21,266 downwards.
TCACTCAGCCGTTCCGGTCACGCTACTGATCCAGCCCGCCGGCATCAGCGTGACATTTTCGGGGGGCGCAGCGCCGGAGCCCTTCTCGCTCCCGGTTCCGCTCGCCGAAGGGGAAAACCGCCTCACGGTCGACGCGACCGCCGACAATCAATGCTCGGCCAGCCAGGAGCTGGTGGTGCTGCGCGACTCGATCGCGCCCGCCGTCTCGCTCGTTGCGCCCGATCGCCTCGCGCTCGGGGAAGCAGGGCAAGCCAGCGTGACCGCCACCGACACGGGCGGCGTGGTGGAAGTGCGCCTCACCTTGAAGCTGCGCGGCGAAGTGGTGCTGGAGCTGTCGCGGGCGACTCCGCCCTACTCGTTCGATTTCTCGGTCCCCGAGGGCGCGCTGGCCGGCGACACGCTGGTGCTCGAGGTGGTCGCGTTCGACCAGGCCGGTAACTCCGGCTCGGCATCGCACACCACGACTCTCACGGCAGCCGCCATCGTGGTCGGGCGTGTGCTGTCGGATGCAACGGGGCAGCCGCTGGGCAGCGCGTCGGTGCGCCTGGCCGATTCGATATCGACCACACGCCCCGATGGTCGCTATTCGTTCGGGGCCCGCGAGACCGAAGTCCTGCTGCGCGCGTTTCGCCAGAGCTTCACGAGTGTCGAACGCAAAGCCCCCGTGCAATTCGGGGTCGGCAGCGTGGTCTTCGACGCGCGCCTGACGCCGCTGGCCGAGCCGGTGCTCGTCAGCGGCAGCGACGCCACGCACTCGAGCGCGCTCGGTAGCTGGGACGGGCAGCCGATCACGGCGGCGTTCAGTATCCCGGCCGCGGCGTTTTCGGGCTCGGTGGCCGTGCACGTGACGCCGCTCTCGCCCCAAGGCTTGCCAGGCCTGCTCCCGCCCGGCTTCTCACCGATCGCGGCCTTCGAAGCGCGCCTGGCGGCGCCGGATCCCGATGCGCCCCAAACCGACCCCGACGCGGGTTTCCCGGCGCTGCAGGCGCCGCTCACGGTCGAGCTGGCGGGCCTGCCGAATCTGCCGCTGGCCTTCGTGGCTTACGATCGCAGCGCGCACGCCTGGCGCGCCCTCGATGCGGTCGACGCCGGTGGCGGGTCCGTCACGCGCGCGCTAGGCGGACTCGGCGCGTTCGCGCTGGTGCTGCCGGACTCGGGCGGCCCCGGCTTACCGGTCGCCGGCACGCTGCTCTCCGGCGGAGCCGCACCGGCCATCCCGCTCGACGCGCTCGCCCAGGGTGCAGGCGTTCCGAACGCGCTCACGGCGGGCGGCGGCATTGCTCAGGGCCGCGTCGTCTTGTCGGCGTCGCCCGCGCTCGCTTCCGGCGCGGTCGTTTCGGCTGCCCTGACCGAGTCGTACGACTTGAGCAGCGGCCTGACGGCGTCGACCGAAACGACGCTGCAGGATCTCGTGCTCTATCGCGCCCAGCCGCCGACCTTCCCGGGGGCGCCGAGCGGCTCCGACCTGCTCGGCGCAGTGTTTCCGATCGCGACCTGGTTTTCGTTCGGCATCTCGGATCTCACGGCCGGCAAGCTGCACCTCGACGTGCTGGCGGGCCGCGAGGCGCACCGCGGCAAAATCGGTGGGCACGCACCGGTCCTGGTCGAGCACGCCGGCGCCAGCTTTGCGGTCGCCGAAGGCTCGCTCGAGGCCGATACGCTGGTGGATCTCGAGCGCACCGAAATTTCGGACTTCGTGATCCGCTCGGCGGAGCTCGTGCCGATCGCCCAGGTGGCCATCGATCTTTCCGGCAGCGTGCTCACGCTGAGCGGCGAGCTGCGCTTGAGCGGCCTGGCGCTGCCGGTCGAAGAGACGCCACTCTTGGCGCGCCTCGAGCGGGTCGACGGCGTCGCGTACCCGAGCGTGGTCGCGCTCGGCAACTACGACGGAGAGCAGTGGTCGTTCGGTACGGGCGACGGCTTCTCGGGCATTCTCAAGGAAGGCAGCTACGTCGTTTATCAGGCGACGCTACCGCTGGGCTTCGTGGCAGGCACGGCGCGCGCCGCCGGTGCGCCGGTGCAGGCCGTGGTCACGGCCGCGCAGGTGCCGTTCGTCGCCATCGCCGGCCTCGACGGCACCTTCCAGCTGCCGGTACGCCCCGGCACCGCCGCCCTCACCGCCAAAATCCCCGGCACCAACCTCATCGCACGCGGCGACGTCTCGGTCGCGGTCGACGACACGACCCAGCTCGACCTCAACCTGATCGGTGAGGTCACCTCCGCCGTCGTCTTCCCGAGCGACGGCTCGGTCGCGGTCCCGCGCACCACCCAAATCACCCTCGCCTCCCCCGTCGCCCTCGATCCGACCACCGTCACCGAAGACAACATCCGCCTCTTCGCTGGCGCCCCCACCGACGGCATCCTCGTCGACACCCGCCTCCAACTCTCCGCCAACGCCCGCAGCATCGCCCTCATCCCCGAGCTCCGCCTCGACGAAGCCACCACCTACACCCTCCAAGCCTCCGGCCTCCGCGACACCCAATCCGGCCTCGTCGTCGTCCCCGTCACCAGCTTCCGCACCGCCGTCGAAGTGCCCGAAGTCGTCGACACCGATCCGATCGAGGTAACGCTGCCGGAAGATGGCGGAAATGCCCACGTCACCGCCCCCCCCGGCAGCCTCGCCCCCGGCTCGAACGTCCTCATCACCAACGAAGGCAACGGCCACGTCGTCAGCTGCTCCGTCGGCAACAGCGGCGGCCTCGACTGCGAAATCCCCGCGTCGATCAACGACACACTCGTCATCAGCATTACGGATCCGGACGGAAACACGCAAACGGAACGTCGAAGTCAGTATCAATTGCCAGACGGCCGAACGGCGGTCGGTCGCGCTGGCGGAACGGTCACAGGACCTGGCGGTGTCGAGCTGAGGATTCCCGAAGGGGCGCTTGGGTCTGGCGTCACTTTCAAACTCGAGCCGCTTCCGGCGGATGCGTTCGACGTCCTCCCCCAACTCGAAGGGCTCTCGTTCGCTGCCGGCCTGCAGGTGGAAGCCTCAGGTGAGACGGAGTTTCGTCGGGAGCTCGACTTGGTGTTCCCGAAACCCACAGATGCGGGCGACGACGTCTTCTACTACGTGTTTAGGCAAGTCGATCTCGGCGACGGCATCTTCGCCTACGAGGCGATTGACCACGCTTTCGTCGAGTCGAACGACGGGGTGAGCAGCGTTGTAACGGCCTCATGTCCATTTGCGGGAGTGCAGAGGATCTTCTCGGCCATCTCGGAACTGGCGGCGACCACCGCCGAGCGTGCCGCCACAGCGGCGGCATCGAAGTTCGTGCTCTTGCTCGGCAGACAACCTCCAGATCAGCGCAAGATGGGTAAGGCCACGCTGATCAGCGGCCGGGTTACGCGAGAGAAGTGGCAACCAGGCTCGACCTCCCCCGGTCTCGAGCCGGTCAAGGATGCTACGGTTTCGATACTCGACGATAGTACGGGTTGCCCTGAGGCCGCACAGACAGGTGCAACGGCTACCTTCGCGATCTCACAGGAGAACGGAACGTTCGCATTGTGGACGCGCTTCGACATCGAGGATGGGGTTCGAGTGGCGGCGTATCCCCCCGGCATCCCACCAGCCGTGTGTTGTCCTGAGGATCAGCCGCGACGGCACTCGAGCATCGTATGCAGCACGCTAATCGAAAAGGATCCGACGAATCCGTGCTCAGGACATTTGAGCTATCCGAGACACATGGAGGGGACCTTCGTGTTTCCGCCCGAAGCACCTCCCGAGCCGCCTCCAGAGATTGCAATCGACATCAAATCGGACGGAGTTGCGGTAGACGAGTTTGCGCCAAAGGACTCGGACATCGTAGTCCACATGAGCGTGGAAGAGGGTTCGGTGATCTCCTTCGAGGTCTCACATGACGACGAACCGCTTAGTCCCGCTCCAGCGCTAGTCGGCAGCGCTTCTCCATGGCGGGCGGCGTTCAGAGCTAGTGAGCTGGGAACTTACGTCGTCACGGCGCGGGGACTCACAGCCTTCAGTCAACCGCTCGAAGCGAGCAGGATCATCCAAATTCTGGAGCCGGGCGGAGGCAACAAGACGAACCAGAGCGTGGCACCGAGAGTTCTGAGCAATCGCACGCGCGAATGGCAGGGGCAAAAGGACGTAGCCATCGACGTGAAGCCGCAGCCGGTCTTCAGCGAACCCGTAAAGGGCGTCCCCGCTGGCGTCGTTCTTGCGATTCGGAAAGACACCGTACCCGTCACGAAAGAAATTGTCCCCATCACACTCGGCGGCATCCTGCTCGACGGTGGCATCAAGAATCTCGCTGCCTCTGATACTGGCACGCGCGTCACATCGGTGGTGGTCAAGCCGAAGTCCGAGCTGAAGTTCGCGACCAAGTACACGTTGACGCTCGGCACTCCGATCGTTGATCTTGACACATCGCCAAAGGCACTTCGGCCTGCCGAGTTCCAGTTCACGACGCTGCAGCCCGATGCCCTCACGTCCCCGAGAACAGACTTCTCTTCAGCTGGCGTCTCCGTCGTCGGCAGTCGCGCCTTTCTGGCAGCTAACGAGCTGTACCGCGCTCGGCTGAGAGTCTTTGACATCAGCGACGCTGCTGCGCCGCTGGAACTTACATCGCTCGATGCCGCCGTCGCCGGCAGGCCTATGGATATCGATGCCGAACGCGCTGGAGACGGCTCCGCAATGGTGATCATGGCGTCAGGACCGCCCGCCACGGCATCAGCCCCTTCGAATCTGCATCTCTTCGAGGTTTCCGAGTCGCGCGTACAGAGGAAGGCGGCCGTCACCGTCGCCGCGACCGCCACTGAAGGAATCGTGAGGCGCGTGATCCTACGCGGTGATATCGCTTACGCGCTCGTGACGAACAAGGGAGTCGCGGTCGTCGACCTGGCATTTGCACGTCAGCTCCACTCGTCAATCGATGCAGTGCTGATCAATCGCAAGCTCGGAACCGACGGCTGGGGCTTCGGTGAGGAGGCCGTATCGAACTTCGTCCAAGTAGAAAATGCGGACAAGAGACCAGCGTTCCTGTCCGATCTGGATGCTTTCGACGATGATCGCGAGACCGGGCTAGCCCCCGTCCTGGTCGCGACCGGGGAGATCGGCCTCGTGACGATCGATCCGGCGGCCGCAACCGTGCTCAAGAGCATGGACGTGTTGGTGAGTGGGAGCGGTAGCACGAAAGTGAAGCTCCGCGGGCGTTCGGTTGCAGTGGGGCGACTGGGTAACCGACAGGTCGCGGCAATCGCCGGCACTGCAAGCTCCGGCAATTGGCTCGCGCTCGTCGACATCAGCGACCCGGCCGCACCGGTGTTTCTGTCGCAGGTCAAGCTCGTGGAACGGCCGCTCGACGTCACCATCGCAGGCACGAGAGTCCTGATCGGCAACGAGCTTGCTGCCAGCGGGCTCACCGGGACAATTACCGTCGTGCACGCTTCTGACCCGGAGCATCCCGTGCTCGCAGGAGATGTGCTCAATATTGCCGGGCGCGTTGCTACCGACAGTCGAGGCTTTCTGGTCGCCAGCGTTCCGAGTCCAGTCGAGCCGCAGACGGTCCTAGGTGGCATCAATACGGCGTCCCTCTCGCTCGAGCACGAGGTCGAGTGCGGAGCCGACGTTGACCAAGACGGCATCGAAGACTGCATCGACGGTCACGAGAACACATGGGAGCCAGGTGCGATGGGGTTCGCGAGTGAGGTCGGTCGGACGACGACTGAGTGGTCGCGCAGCTTTTCGGATGCCGAGCGGTCCGACTTCGGCAAGACAACTAGCGGCCTTATCATCGACGCCAAGCTGCATCGACAATTCCCGCTCTATGAGGCCGATTCGTATTCCGACAGAACTCAGCCATCAAATGTCGATGCCGTGGTCATGCATCACTGCGCTGGTTGGTTCAACGGCTGTGCGGACACGCTTAAGCGCGGGCGCGGAGAGGCTTCTGTTAGTGCTCACTTTCTGGTTGGGCGTTCCGGCAGGATCATCAGCCTGGTCGACCCCATCAAGAAGGCAAACCACGGGACCTACTACAACCAGCGCAGTATCGGCATCGAAATGGAGGGTGGATGCGGGGCCGGCACGGGCGGGGTACCATGCGATTTTCCGGAAGTTGAGCACGCGGCTGCTGGCTATCTGGTCGCACTCCAGTACGCGAGCATAGCACTCGACACTCTCGTGCCCGACTTCCCGCCGAAGCAGCTCGCTGATGAGCGTATCAAGCTTCGAAACTCGCTCAACGAGGTAGTCGATGCTTGTGCTCCGGGCGATTGCAAGGGCAACAGTTTCGAGTGCGGACAGACGCTCAGCGAGGACGAGTTGTTCTTGCTCGGTGCCGGGCTGCCTTGTGAGCGGTCGGCCCCGCTCGGGCTGAACTCGAGTTGTCAGAGTCCGCTGGTCTGCGATCTTGGGAAATGCTCGTGGAGGGAGTTGCCCGTCTACAGGAAGCTAGATCTCGCGGGGATTGTTGCTCACTCGTGGATCCAGCCGAGTCTACCGTTACCGCTATCGAGAAGAATCGATGGGGACGTGTACTCCTGTCACGCTTTCGCAACCGCGAAGCAGATGGAGGACAATACCGTACCCGTCACTGTCACCAAGACGCTTGCCGTTGACAAGTTCGACCCCAGTGAGACGTTCCGCTGGGACGATTTCCAAGTGCAGGTGGACCAGGCTTATGGGGATCTCGCGGGAGATCCTCCGACGATCGCTGTCCGGGATCTTGACGCACCTGAAGGAGTGGAGATCGAAGCGCACGGAGGAACGACGTACGGCGTGGTGATTCCACAGTGTTCTGCTCCGACAGTGGATCCGCCCGGGGCTGCCTACGCGAATGGTGTGATCAAGCTGCGCGGCGGGGAGCGCGTCAAGCTGACCTGCCCAAACGGCCTACCGGAGGACGAATGGAAGTGAGGCGGCACTCCAGCTGTCCTCCGCTGCCGCGCTGGGCCGCGAAGTGTCTCGTCGTGCTCGCATGGACGCTCGTCCTCGGCCTGTGCTTGAAGAGCCTGTCTCACGCCTCATCCGGCACCCGCCTCCGCCCTCTCACGTCCTTCGACGTCGCCATACGGACTCTCACGGCCGCGCCGGACCAAGACGAATACGTCGTTCCCAAGAACGTCGCATCGGCGGTTCGAATTGTCGTCAAATCGGGCGACAAGGTGCTCACGACGGAAGAGGTGGCGCAGCAGCTCGGGGGCGCCTTCTCGGTCAATGCCGAGCTTTCGGGGCCGGGGCTCAATCGCGTCGTCACCCTCCCTGACTTGGGGCCGAGCGATCCGCCACCTGCTGATCCCCTGCTGTTGCCGTTGCCTGCGTTGGCGACGGCGGGGGATTACAAGGTCTCCAATATTCGTTTCGTGAGAAGCGGGCAGGCGGTGCTGGATGTTTCACCGGCTGAAGTGGCGGTGAAGATCATCGACCAGGTCTTGGTCACCTCCGTTACCACGCGACCGCTGACCTTGGATGAGATTCAGGAGAAGGGGATTGTGCTCGATAGCGATGATTATCTCGCTTTCGAGTTTACGATTGGGATGGCGACGGGGAGTGAGTCGGTGAATTTTTCGATGCCGGTGGTGTTCGATCGGCAGGGGGTGCCGGTGCCGACGCCGATTGCGCCGCCCGCGGATCCGCCGCGCTTGGGCGTGAACATCGCGGCGCCGCAGCCGATGTTGATTCCGGCGATGCTCAAGCCGAGCGCCGAGCAGATCGCGGAGATCCCAGATCTGGCGCTCAAGATGCCTGACGGGCGACCCATTCAGATCCCGAGCGTACTGGTGATTCCGGGCAACGTCGGGTACTTGAAGCAGTTCTTTTCGGCGCAGCTGTTCGTGGCCAACGGAGCGCCGAGCGGTGCGAACCTCACGCTGCACGAGGTAACCGGCAAGGTGAAGCTGCCGCCGGGCGCCGACCTCGAGCTCGGCACCGCCGACGACCCGCTCGCTTTGCCCGAAACCATTCGCGGCCCCCAGCCCGAAACCATGCCAATTCGCGGCCTGGGTTTCGACGGTGAGCCGGGCACCTCCGACGACACCGTGCGCTTCCGGCCGGGCGAGCAGGGCCAGGCTGAGTTCCTAATCCGCGGCGAGCAAGAGGGCTTCCACTCGCTCGAATTCGATATCGAGGCGACGCTCGAGGGGCTGCCGATCGGGCCGGTCACCATCACGGGCCAGGCGCGCGGCGGCGTGCTGGTGCGCAATCCGTTCTTCGACATGACGTTCACGATCCCGAGCGTCGTGCGCCAGGGCGAGACGTTCTCGGTGTTTGCCACCGTCAACAACATCGGCCAGGGCATCGCCAATGACGTACACGTCACGCTCGATGCGAGCGCGCTTGCCGGCGCCGTGCTGGTCGGTGAAGGCAGCCAGCGCATCGACACCCTGCGCAGCGGCGACTCGAAGACGCTCGAGTACCAATTCGTCGCGCAACGCAGCGGCCAGGTGCTGGCCACCTACCTGAAGTTCGATACTCAGGCGCCGGGCGGCGGGCAGCTCAAATTCACGCTCGGAGTGGGCGAACGCGGCATCGCGCTATCGCCGGACACGTTGGTGCTGCCCTCGGGCGTGGGCGAGCTCCCGCCGGGTGTCGTGAGCGCCGCCATGCGCGTCTTGGGCCAGGCCTGGAGCATTGCCAACGCACCGACCGGCACGCTGCCGGCCAACGTGCTGCGCATCACGCGCGCGGCCGTGACCACCAAGGCGCTGGCCCTGGCCGAAGCCGGGCTGCGCGTGCGCTTTGGTCAGCCTGATGACGCGGCCGTCCGCGACTTGGCCTTCGACTTCTACGGCGGCGCGACCCTCGACGCCGGCTTCGATCAGCTGCTGCGCCAGACCCAAGCCGGTCACGACTTCGCCCGCGCGCTCGGCACCGCTCTGGGCAGCGCTTCGGCCGCGCTCGGCGGCGCTCTCGAGCTCGCCAAACGGGTCGACCACGTCGCCATCTCGGGCCCCGACTTCGTGCGCGTCGCGCTCGGCAACGGCGCGAGCGGCATCCCGGCCGAGATCGCGCTGGTCGACGGCGGCAATCGCCGTTCTGAAGCCCAGGCAGCGCCGGGGGCACTGCCACGCTCCGAAATTCCGAGCGGCACCTGGCTCCCGCTCGGCGGCGCCGCAGGCCCGCTACTCGGCCTCGTCCCAGTCGCCAGCTCCGCGCTCTACCGGCTCGAGCTCACCGGCACCGGCACCGGTAGCACCGATCTGTCCGTCACACTCCCGCGCGGCGGCGGTAGCTTCGTACGCGGCACCGTCAACGGCGTCACGCTCGCCGCCGGCAGTCGCGCCCGCCTCACACTCGACCTGCGCGATCCCACCTCGTTACTGCTCGAAAGCGACCTCGAAGGCGACGGCACCTTCGAAGTGTCGCGCTTCCTCGCGACCGAGGTGCTCGAGTCCACCGGCCCCGAGCTGCTCTCGGCGACCGTCGTGGGCCCCGAAACGGTCGACGGCGCCAGTCCCCTTGGCTTCCACGTCGCGGTCTTGTTCGACCGCATCGTGGACGCATCGAGCGCCGCCGTCACCTCGAGCTACACGATCCCGAAAAACGCGGTCCAGAGCGCCAGCGCCCAGCTCTCGGGTCGCCTGGTGTTCGCATCACTCGCGCAGCCCGAAGGCCCGTACATCCCGACCACGTTCCGTGCAGCCGGCGTGCGCGACCAGCGCGGTCACCCGGGCACCGCCACCACCGTTCCGATGGCTGCCCTGCTCGACGCGCCCGGAGCGGTCGTATCAGGTCGCGTGATCGGCCCCGACGGCGAGCCCGTCACGTCCGGAAGCGTCACCTACGAGAACAACGCCAATTGGCAATGCACGGGTGAGCCGCCCGTCGTGCCGGCCGGCTTTGCCACCACGCAGCTCGACGCTTCGGGTCGCTACGAGTTCCGCTTCGTGCGCCAGGATCAGTGCGGCTACCCGTGGGCCATGCTCACGAATGACCCGCGCACCGGATCGCTGCGGCGCGTGACCGGCTTCGTGCGCGCCGCGGGCGAGCAGATCGTGCTCGATATTGCCCTGCTGGGTCAGGGCAGCGTGAGCGGCCACGTTCGCAACCTGCAGAACCAGGTCGTGCCGGGCGCGCAGGTCACGGTGGTGAGCCAAACCGATCCACAGGTTGGCGCCAGCACGATCACCGATGGCGACGGCTTCTACCAGGTGACCGGCATCACGGTCGGCGCGGTCAGTGTCAGCGCCGCGAAAGGCGCCGGGGTCGGACGCTCAGCGGGCAACATCGCTCGCGCCGGCGGCAGCGCCAGCGTCGACGTCACGATCGACAGCGGCGCCGCCTCGGTCGCAGGCCACGTCTTTACGGAAGAAGGCAGCGTCATCAACCGCGTGCCAGGCGTGAGCGTGGTGTTCGAAACCGAAGGGGTGCCGATCGCCGTCGCGACCACCGACGACGACGGCTTCTACCTCTTCGACGGCGTGCCTGCCGGCCCTTTCGAGGTCAGTGCAGCGCTCAACGCACGCGATCAGGACGCGGCGAGCGGCGTGCTTGCAGCCGGTGAAGCGCGCGTCGGTGTGGATCTGGTCATCTCGATCCCGGTGCCGGGCGAGGTCAATCCGACCGGCCCTGGCTACGGCAGCGTGCGCGGCATCGTGCGGTTCCCCGACGGCACTCCGGCGCCCGACGCGATCGTTTCGGTGGGCCAGCGCGGGCTGCTTTCGGGCGACGACGGCTCGTTCGATCTGTTCGGCATCCCGGTCCAGCCGGGAGTCACGCAAGCGGTGGTGGCGCGCTCGCGCGACGGCTTGCGCTCCGGCAGCGCTACCTTCGTGCTCAATCAAGACGGCCAAATCGCTTCCGGCGTCACGATCGCCCTTTCGGGCCTGGGCAGCGCTGAATTCACGGTCTTGAGCGCGACCGGCACGCCCGTCGTGGGCCAGACCGTCGGCCTGCTCGATCGCTGCACGTCGAATTGCGGCTGCTTGCCGCAGATCAGCGACGCGCAGGGCAAGGTAAGGTTCCACGATCTGCCGATCGGGGGTGTCCATGTGCACGCAGTGCGGACGGGTCTGAGCTTCGTGGACGTGGCGAGCGCTAGTGCCTCCGTCACACGCGATGGTGAGGTCGCAACCGGCACGCTGCGCTTCCCTGGCTCGGGCGTCGTCTCGGGCGTCGTGAAGAACCCCGAGGGCCAGCCGGTGTTCGGCGCCGAGGTCGTGCTCAGCTCGCCGTACTTCAACTCGGACTCCTGCGGGCTGACGAGCGGCGTCTCGCAGAGCATGCGCACCGACTCGCAGGGGCGCTTCCGCTTCCAAGCCGTCAACCTTGGCTCGGTCAGCGTCACCGCCAGCCAGGCATTTTTCCCCAATCCGACCACGCGCAGCGGCGCGCTCACCGAGAACGGCCAGGAGCTCACGTTCGAGGTCCCGCTCCAGGAGGGCGAATCCACGATCGCGGGCGTGCTCCAGGGCACGGTGTTCCTGCCCGACGGAGTCACGCCGGCGGGCGCCGGCATCGAGGTGACGGCCAACGGCGCGCTGCCCGACGTCGTCGTTCGCACCGACGCCGCGGGCCACTACCGCTTCGCCAAGATCTTCCCCGAGGGCAGCTACGTGCTCACGGTCTCCGATCCCATCACCGGCGGCGTGGCGCGCTCCGGCGTCTACTTGCGCCGGGCCCAGGATCAGACGCAGGACGTCCGGCTGCTCGGGCGCGGAACCGTGTTGGTGCGCGTGGTCGACGCCAACGACGCGCCGGTCTCGAACGCTTTCGTGCGGCTGCGCGAAACGGGCTTTCCGAACCGCGACTTCGAAGGCGCCGCGAATGCAGCCAATCAGGGCGTGGTGCGCTTCGACAACGTGTTCGAAGGCGCGGTCAGCAGCGAAGTCTCGGACAACATCGGCCGCGGTGGCCGCGCCTCGGGCACCCTCACGGGACCCGGCGCCACGCTCGAAATGAAGGTCCGTCTCAGCATCACGGCCGGCGTGAGCGGCGTCTTCCTGGCCGCCGACGGCGTCACACCCGTGCCGTTCGGCCAAATCACGCTATACGCGAATGGCCGCGTCCTTGGCCAGACCACGAGCGGCGGCTCGGGCGAGTCGCTCGGCAAGTTCCACTTCGACCACGTGCCGGCGGGCCCGGTGCGCGTCGAAGCGCAGGATCCCGCGACGGCTCGCACCGGTTTTGCCGTCGGCACCATCACAGCTCAAGACCGAGACCTGGACCTCATCATCCGGGCCCAGGGCCTTGGCAATGTCGAAGGCCGCGTGCTCAGCAACGGCGCTCCCCAGCCCGGCGCCGACGTCACGATCACGGCCGGCGGCTTCCAGGCCACCACCAGCAGCGACGCCCTGGGTCGCTACCGCATCACCGGCGTGCCCGAAGGCCAAGTCGTCGCCAGCGCCAACCTGGGCGCCGGCTTCCTCAAAGGCTCGACCAGCGGCTCCCTCAGCGGCGACGGCACCACCCTCACTCTCGACATCCCGCTCCAGGACTCGGGCGCGGTGGGGGGCATCGTGGTCCACGCCGACGGCAGCACGCCTGCCCCCCAAGCCAGCGTCACGCTCAACGTCAACGGCAGCAGTTTCTCGACCGTCACGGGCGAAAATGGCCGTTTCCACTTCGCGCGCCTGCCGGCCGGCTCCGCCAGCCTCGCGGTCGACCTGCTCGGCAGCCTCGATCGCGCTTCCGGCTCCGTGCAAGTCCCGCCCGGCGGCACCGCCGAGGTCACGCTGCGGCTCAATGGTGTCGGCTCGGTCCGTGGCGTGGCCAGGACCGCCAACAGCAACCCGACCGCGGGCACGGTGGTGGTAAGCGGCACCGGAGCGTTCCCCTACAGCTTCACCGTGACGGCCGGCAGCAACGGCATCTTCACTGTGCCGGAGGTGTTGGCCGGACCCTTCACTGTGTCGCTGACCGTCGTCACGTCGACGTTCACGCTCTACGGCACCGCCAGCGGCACGGTGCTGCCCGGGCAACAGGCGAACATCGACGTGAAGGTGCAGCCGACCGGGACGGTTCGCGGGCGTGCGCTCCGAGCCAATGGCGCTCCCGCGCTCGGCACACAGATCACGCTGGCGCTGCTGCCGAACCGCGGCAGCCTCCCGCTAGTCGCCACTGATGACGGCAGCTTCGAGGCTGAGGGTGTTCCGCTCGGCGCCTTCGAGCTCGACCTGCGCGATCCTTTCACGACCGGTGTCGCCAAAGTCTCGGGCCTCTCCCTCACGACCAACGGCCAGATCGCCGACGTGGGCGATGTCATGCTCGACGACACGCCGATCGAAGCCATCGCGTTCGAGCCCCTGGACGGCGCCCTCGACATCAGCGTCACGCAGCCGATCCGTGTCACCTTCAGCGATCGCCTGCGGTCGGCCAGCGGCCTCACGGTGAGCCGGGACACGCAGCAGCTACCCGCCACCGCCAGCCTGTCGGGCGACGGCCTCACCGTCACGCTCACCGGCACATGGTCAGACTCCGCCGAGATCACGGTCACGGCCACGACTGGCGTGACGGACATCTACGGCCGCCACCCGCAAGCCACCCAGAGTGCCCGCTTCCACACCGTGGATCTCTCGGCCCCCAGCGTCGCCAGCATCTCCCCCGCCCCAGGCGCCATCGAGGTCCCGACCGATCAGGTCATCGACATCGCGTTCAGCGAGCCGCTCGGGCCCGGCACCGACCTCACCACCCTGGTCATCCTCTCGACCGGCGGAAATGCCCTCCTCGGCACGAGTTCCCAGACCGGCCCCGCCGAAGTGCGCTTCACGCCGGGAATCGCCCTACTAACCAACGCCGTCTTCAACGTCTCGGTCAACGGAGCCGCCGATCACCTCGGCAACCGCCAGACAACCGCCTTCTCCTCGACCTTCAAGACGCACGATACGGATGCGCCCATCCTGGCGCTCGTCAAGCCCGCGCCAGGCTCGTGGAGCGCCGACGCGACACCCCTGGTCGAAGTTTCGCTCGCGGATACGCTGAGCGGCATCGAAACCGCGAGCTCGACCCTCAACGTGGGTGGCGTCGTGGTGAGTCCGACACGGACTGCAAGCTTCATCAGCTACACGCCGCCATTGGCCCTGAGTGACGGCGTCCACGCCATCACGGCGACTTCCGCCGATCGCGCCGGCAACGTCGGCTCGCTCCAAGCCGAAATCCAGATCGACACGCACCCCCCCGGGGCCGCAAGCATCAGCGGGGTCGGCAGCGGCGACGTGCTTTCTGGAGTCGTGACGCTCGGGTCGAGCGCCGCCGACTCCGGTTCGGGCGTCGCCGACATCCAAATCTTCAGCGACAACCAGCTGGTGCTCACGCTGCCGGGGCCGTCGTTCATCGGCAGCCTCGACACAACCAAGCTTCCCGACGGCCCGCATCAGCTCACCGCGCGCGCCCGCGACCGCGCTGGAAACCAGGGCCCAGCAGGCGCGACCGTGCCGGTGATCGTGAACAACCGCGCCATCGAGGTGAGCTTCAGCGCGCCTGCGCTCGGGACTCGGGTGCGAAATGGCGTCCTGGTCACGGTGAGCGCCAACGAGCCGATTCAAAGCATCACGCTCAGCACCGACGCGAGCGCCACGTCCGACGACGTCACCCTCACGGCCTCGCCCTACACGGCCACGCTCGATCTTTCGGTCTACCCGGAAGGCGGCGTCACCATCACGGCGACCGCGTTGGGCTTCGCAGGCGAGTCGGGCAGCGGCACGCGCCTCGTGACGATCGATCGCACCGCCCCTTCAGCGCCAGTTTTTGCCAAGGTCTTCGCCGAGCCTCCCGACAACGGGCTCTCGCTCGTCCACGGCGACGCTAGCGCTGTCGAAGGTCTCGCGCGCGTGACGGCCACCAACCAACGCACGTTACTTTCGGCGAGCACGCTCGCTCTGGCTAGCGGCTCGTTCGGGCTGCAGCTCGGCGGCGTGGTGAACGACATCGTGACCCTGGTCGCGGAAGACTCGGCCGGCAACGTGAGCGCTCCGACCGAGATACCGATCAGCCCGACCACCAGCCTGCCGCCCGTCGCCGCGACGTTGCGTTTTGCGGGGCATGCGGTCGACCGCGTGGGCGCCGGCACCCCCGCGCTCGAGCCCGACCAGCAGCGCGACGCCGTCTTCACGCTGGATCTCACCATCCCAGCGGGCGTCACGCGGGACCTGGCTTTCGTCGACCTGGAAGGTCCGCTGCTGGCCAGCACCAGGCCCGAGGGCAGCCGCCCCTTGGGGGTTGCGCGCACAGATCTGGGCGCAAAACTCTTGAACGGCGACGATGGTCAGGTGCAAGGGGAGCTTGCAGGAGCCGGTACGCTCGTTCTGTTCGCCGAAAGCGAAGGCTTACTAAGCGCTGGCGTGACCTACCGCGCGACCGCGGGATTCACGAACGGGTCGCGCTTCATCGGCACGCTCCTGCTCCCGAGCCTCCCCCTCGAACACGTGGCCGGAGGCGCCTTCAGCGTGAACAACCAGGGCGTGCCGGCGGGTCCCATCGGGGCGCCCGACCAGCCTTGGTACAGCAACGTGGTCTCCGGTGCGTTCAGCGTCGCCAACACGCAAACCTTCACGCACGAGGGCCCGCCGGATCCGACCGGCGCTCCCATCAAGCGGGAAGCCCGTTCCCTCACCTTCTCGCTCAACAACCAGCAGCTTCCCTTCGATGGCAACGCGGGCCCGCCCGATCCGACGGGAGCACCAGTCAAGCGCGAAGCCGGCTCGCTGGCGTTCTCGGTTCGCAACGAGCGCCTGCCCTTCGACGGCAACGGACCACCCGGCACCCCCACCGCGCCAACGATGTGGATGGCGATGGGGAGCACGTTCAGCGTAACGAATCAGTCGCTGCTGCTCACACAATTCGGGCTGCCCGGTCAGCCACTGGCCAGCGAAACCTCGGGGCTCGTCGTGAGCGTGCGCAACGAGGCGACCGTGTTCGTTCCGGCAGCACGAGTCGGTACGGACGTGATGAGCACGCTGGTCAGCGTCAACAACGAGACCAGCGGTCCGACCACCATCGCCCCTTCGCGAGCCACTGTGTCGGCCAGCGTGGGCGCGGGCGGCGGTCCGGGCAACGGCGCTGGCGGGACCGAAGGCGCTTCGAGCACTACCGACCCCATGGCGATGGGAGTCGCGCTCGCCTCGCTCTCGATCGAAGACGTCGTGGCAGCGGAGTCGGACGCGGAAGCCCAGCTCGAAGTCACCCTCTCCAGCCCCGCCGACGCGACCGTGACCGTCGACTACGTGGTCGAGCGCGGCGCCGCCACGCCTGGCAGCGAATTCGACCTCGCGAGCGGCCGGCTCACGTTCACTCCGGGGACGCTCAGCCAAACGCTACGACTGCCCGTCTACGACGATACGCTCGCCGAGATGGACGAGACCTTCACGGTGACGCTGAGTAGCGCGAGCGGCGCCACCCTCGCCAACGCCGAGGCTCGCGTCACGATCGTCGACGATGACGAGCTCGGGCCCCGCAGCTGGTTCTTCGAGGATTTCGAAGGCGAGGCGCTCGATGAGTGGCGCTGGAACAGCCTGCTCGACGAGGCTCCGGTGCTGCAGCAGGGCACGGCGCAGCTGAGCGATGTCGCGCTGGAAAGCCGCGAAGTCTTCGCGCTCGAGCTGCCCGGTGTCGCGGCGCGCGCGCGGTTGTCGTTGCCGATGGGGGGCGAGCGCTTCGGTTGGAATGCTTTCGGCGGCGTCGCGGACGCCAGCTACTACTTCGAAACCGTGCCGGGTGAGGCGGCTGTCCACGCCGTCGCGCTGGCCCTGAACGCTCAAGGCGCGGCCTACACGCTGCTGGACGTGCCGATACCGCTCGACTCCACCCGCTTCGTCGACCTGGCGATCGAGCGCCACCCGGACGGCGTGATCTTCCTGGTCAACGACGTCGAGGTCGCGATGGCCGGCCACGCCACGCTGACCGCGCTACCGATCGGGGTGGGAGGCCCGGACGGCACCGCCGCGCTGCGGGTCGACTGGATCGACGCGGGTCCGGTTCCTCCCATCGCAACGCCGTGCCTGGAGCCGCCCGCTGGGCTCAGGACGTGGTGGCCTGGGGACGGGTCAACTCGAGACGTGCAGTCCGGGGTCGATGGCGTCCTCGGCCCCCGCGCGAGCTATGCTCGCGGTCTCATCGGCCAGGCCTTCGACCTGCGGGGCGGCGACGAAGCTGGCCTGTGGCTGCCCGAAGTGTTCGTCAGCCCCACGGACCAGCTCACCTTGAGCGGCTGGCTCAAGCTTCGAAGCGCGCCGGAGCCCGGACTGGAGCCGGTCATCTTCGCCACCACCACGGCGGGCGGGGACGCGTACGTGGCGCGGCTCGACGCCGACGGTCGCCCGTCGTTCTGGGTACGTCACCACGGCCTGACCGCTCGCCTTCTCGGCTCGGCGACATTGGACGACGGCGAGTGGCATCACGTCGCGACGACACTGAGTGCCAGCGCCGTGACCCTGTTCGTCGACGGCCATGAGGCGGCTGCGGGTGTGCTCGGTAGCGAAGAGCTCGACGTGCCAGCGGCCTCTGGCGCCGGCCTCGGGCTCGACGGATGGCTCGACGAGACTGCTTTCTTCGACCGCGCGCTCAGCGCGGCCGAGACCCAACAGATGTTCGATTGGGGCAGCGCAGGTTACTGCCTGCCCCGTGAATCGGGAGCAAAACCATGAAACGAAGCATCACTCAACCTGGTCCCTTGGCTCGTCGCGCAGCGGGAGTCTTGACGTGTCTGGCAGCGCTGGGCGTCAGCAACCAAGCGTTGGCGCAAGCCTTCAATCCTTACACCGGCTACCCAACGCCCTCCAAGGCTGGCGAGGATGGGCATCTGGATTTGACGGGCCTGACGTCGGGCACTCAGGTGGACTTCGACCCTCGCAACCCGCTGAGTCATGAGCGGGTCCGCAACATGGACGCGGACGGCGACAATGTCTTCCACTTCAAGAGCATCAAGATCCCTGCGGGCGTGACACTGAAAATGTCCGCCAAATGGATCAACGGGCCCGTGTACTTCATGGTCCAGCCGGACCCGTGCCCTGCGCCGCCAGCCGCCTGTCCCCACGCGGTCGAGATCCTGGGGGCCATCGATATGAACGGTGAGCACGGTCACGATCGGACGCGCTCAACGGCTTTTCGCCTCCCAGCGGTCCCAGGGCCAGGTGGCTTTCCCGGGGGCATCGGGGGCAACCACGGTAGCGGTACGCTGCTCAAGGGGCCCGCGCAGCCCGGCGGCGGTCCGGGCGGACGGCCGCGGCTCACCAACACCTCCTGGGGGACGCCTCCCGTTCCGACGGGGAACGAGTTCTTGGTCCCGCTCGTCGGCGGTTCAGGCGGGAGTGGTGGAAGCAGCGACGAGTTTGCCTACTGGGGCTCGGGTGGTGGTGCTGGCGGCGGCGCGCTCCTCATCACGAGCGCCAGAAACATCCGGGTCATGCAGCCCGGAGGTATCTTCGCCAACGGGGGCGCGGGGGGTTACCACGTCGATAGCAACGGCTGCCCCAACTTTCTCGGCGCCGGGGGGCAAGGCGGCTCGATTCGGCTCGTGGCGGCCACGCTCCAGGGCAATGGCAACATCCATGCAAGTCACAACTTCGGCAATCGCAACGTCTGCAACCACGGTTCAATCAACGGCATCTACGGCACCGTGAGGCTGGAGACCTTTCTTCAAGACCATAGCTACAGCTTGACCCCGTTCAAGACGGGCGTCCCCTTCACCTCCTTCATCCCGCCCACAGCCCCCCCTGCCATTCGCGTCACCCAGATCGCTGGTCAGGAGGTTCGCAGCACCCCCAACGGTAGCTTCGACAACGCAGACGTGACCATCAACGATCTGAACGCGGTCCAGATCGTGATCCGCGCCACGAACGTTCCCGTGGGCACCAAACCCATCCTCTATCTGCTCGCCATGGATGGCACCGATCAGCAGATCGAGGCGCCGGCGCTCACAGCCGACGGCGGGCCGGGCGAGACGGTATCGACCATCGAGACGGCCCAGAACGTCAAGATCCCCTCGGGCTTCACGCGCGGCTACGTGCGGGCTTCTTGGACCGCGCAGCCGTGATCCCGGATTTCCGAGGCCGGGGTTGCCGCCTGCCTCACCCCGGGTGATGGGCGGCAGGCTCGATGACTCGACGCAAGCTCACCGCGACCGTGCTGCTGGGCCTGGCGCTCGCCGCAGTGGGTTGGCAGCTCGTCGCAAGTCCCCAGGCCAGCCCACTCGCGTCAGGCCGTGCGCAGCCCTCGGCGGTGCCACGCCCCTCGACGGCGCCGAGCAGCGCGGCTCCCACGTCCGGGCCTGACGAAACCGTTTGGAAGGTGCCCGTCACCCCGAACGACCCTGTTCGAGGCGCGCCGGATGCGCTGGTCACTCTCGTCGCCTTCTCGGAGTTTCAATGCCGCTCTTGCCGCGAGGCCGCCGAGACACTCGCGGCCCTTCAGCGGGCGTACCCGACCCAGCTGCGCATCGTCTGGAAGGACAGCCCGCTGCCGTTTCATCCGCGGGCCAGGCCGGCGGCGGTGCTGGCCCGCGTCGCCGAGCAGCAGAAAGGGCCAGGCGCCTTCTGGAAGGCCCACGACCTGCTCATGGCCAGCTCGGATCACCTCGAAGACAGCGACCTCGAGACGATCGCGAAGCAACTCCATCTCAGTTGGGCTTCGGTTCAAGCCGCCTTCAAAAGCGAGCCCGTC
The DNA here is from genome assembly GCA_035281385.1 of Polyangiaceae bacterium. Classification (GTDB taxonomy): domain Bacteria; phylum Myxococcota_A; class Polyangia; order Polyangiales; family Polyangiaceae; genus PMG-095. The sequence continues at coordinate 1,717 of DATEDZ010000003.1, read as the reverse complement.
CTGGCAAAGATCGACCAAGGCATCGAGCTCGGCGGCGATGTGCAGGCACGCGGCACACCCCACTTCTTCGTCAATGGACGCAGACTCGCCGGTTCGCAACCGATCGAGGACTTCCGACGCCTGATCGACGAGGAGCTCCGCAAGGCTCAAGCGTTGGTCGCCTCGGGCGTTTCTGCCAGCGGTGTCTACGAGAAGACCATCGAAAGCGCCAAGGACGCCGCGCCCCTGGTCAAACGGGACGTGCCGCCACCCGATGCGAAAAGCCCGTTTCGCGGTGCCGACAGTGCGCCGGTCACGATCCAAATCTGGGCCGAGTTTCCGTGCGCCGCTTGCGTCCGCATCGATCAACGGCTGACGGATCTCGAAACCGAGTACGGCGACAAGCTGCGCATCGTCTGGCGTCACGTGCCCTCCCAAGACCCGTCGAGCAACCTGCTCGCCCAGGTCGCGCAAGAGGTGTTCGAGCAAGGCGGCAGCTCGGCATTCTGGATCTTTCGTGGTCGCGTGCTCGACGCCCAGCTGCGTGAGGGGCAGCTCGACCGCAGCCGACTCGAGCAGCTCGCCACCCAGACGGGCATCGACGCGATCAAGCTGAGCGCTGCTCTGGCCAGCGGACGACACCAAAGCCACATTCAACGCGACCGCGATCTGGCGGCGAAAGCTGACCTCACGAACGGCCCCATCTTCACCCTGGGCCCCTACGTCGCGGAGAGCGATCCGTCCTGGGCGCGGCTCAAGAAGCTGATCAATCGAGTGCTACGGCCGCCTCACCCGTGACGCTACGCCGGGCGGCACGATCAATAGGCTCTGTAACTTCCAGCTCCCGAATATCTCCCGCTACCTGCGGTCCCGATCATCAAACAAGGCTGCTGTGCGGCCTACCTTTTCAGGCGCTCGAGCGTCGCCCGCAGCTCCTCGACTTCTCGCTGGAGGGCCGACGCGCGCTGGGCCTCTCGCTCGGCGCGCTGGGCAGCAGCGTCGCGCGCTTCCACCAAGTCGGCGATCATGTGATTGAGCTTGCCTACGAGCTCGTCCATGAAGAGCAGCGGCGCTGTGCCGTGATAGAACCTCAGCATCCCGGACTCTGCCGTGAGCTCGAGCCCTAGAACTTGGGATAGGAGTCGTCCCGCCTGAGGCACGAGCGGCTCGTAGCTCGAGCCCTGGCCTCGCAGTCGATAGCCGACCACGCGTTGGCCGGGGCGGTCGAAGATGAAGTACTCGGGGATGCCGAGGCGCGCGTAGAGTTGAACGTTGCGGTCGAAATCCTTCCTCGAATCGCCACCACCTGTCGCGATTTCGATCACCAGATCCAGCCCCTTGCCCTCGTGACTGACGATCCAGCTCGTACGGTCGTGACTAGGCACGTCGAGCACTGCCAGAATATCGGGGCAGAAACGCGGCTCTCCCGGGTAGTAGGTCACGAGCTCGCTCGATACGTAGACGCGGCGCCCCACGCTGCGAAAGAACTCGTCCAGCGCGTCGCGAGCGCGCTCCTTGGGCTTGCGGTGCGGGTCCCCCTCCGGCGGGTGCAGCTCGAGCGGCATCCCGGCCGGCAGCGAGGCGACGATTTTCGCCCGCTCGGCGGCGGACATCCCATCCCAGACCGCTTGCGGCGGCGCGCGCGGCTCGTCGGGATCGACCACCCAGACCGGCTGAGACATCGCGCTCAGAGTACCACGTCCGGACCCTCTTCGGAAATCGATGGCCAGCAGCGTGA
>DATEDZ010000002.1:0-6803 GCA_035281385.1 Polyangiaceae bacterium | reverse complement strand
GTACTTGATCTCCTTCGCCAGGTTCTTCTTCGACTGAACCTTCACGAGCGACGCCGTCAGCGTCGTCTTGCCGTGGTCGATGTGACCGATCGTCCCTACGTTGACGTGCGGCTTCGAACGAACGAATTTCTCTTTGGCCATGACTTTTCTCTTCCGACTATCCGACTATTTCTGCTGTTTCGAGCCCACCACCAGGATTGAACTGGTGACCTCGTCCTTACCAAGGACGTGCTCTACCATCTGAGCTAGGTGGGCCTTGATCGTTGCAACGCTGACAGCGGCTGCAGTTTTGGGGTCGGGGCCCCAAAACCTGAGGGGGGGCCCCGCCGAATTCACTTCGGCGGGGGGGAGCTGAGCTCCCGATGAAAGGTCAAGCACGGCGGGCTCGCTTGCGAGCACCCGCCGTGCGGAGCGGGAGAAGGGATTCGAACCCTCGACATTCAGCTTGGAAGGCTGACGCTCTACCAACTGAGCTACTCCCGCAAAGCTGCGCCGGGCGGTGCGCCCGGTTTCGGGGTTGGGGCCCCGAAACGAACGAGACCGAGTGGAGAGTGCTGGATTCGAACCAGCGTAGGCATAAGCCGGCAGGTTTACAGCCTGCTCCCTTTGGCCGCTCGGGCAACTCTCCGAAAGTTGGGGGCCGTGGAGCGGCCCAGAGCTAGCGCGGGGACTTGAACCCCGAACCACCTGCTTACAAAACAGGTGCTCTACCAATTGAGCTACGCCAGCGAAGCACACCACCGCCTCGGCACCTGCCGTTGGGGCTGGGGCCCCAACAAAATGAGACGGAGCGCTTTGCGGGGACACTTGTGAAGAGCCGATTGCCTGCATCAGCAGTCTGGCGAGCGTGGCGGGTAGCGTCCTCCCTCGCTTCCGCGAGGCCCTCGTTCCCAAGCCGACCCGAAGCCGAGGCGGTAAAATTGGGGCACCCCACCCTAGCTCCCTCCAACCTGTTCAGTGGATCAGACGAGCTTTGGGGGCGGGGACCGAGGAGAACGGCGCTCTGGTAGCGCCGGGTTTGAAGGCTGTCAAGCATAATTCATACCGCGCCTTCGTCAACTTTGCCTACATCGGCCCCTCAGCTAATAAACCAGGAAATCCCACCCGTTAGCACCGAGCCAAGACGCAACACCCGAACCTCCCACCGACCACTCCCCCGCCCTGCCTTCCACTCGTCTCGCGCCGCCCGATCCGCCGCAACTACTGGCCTGGCCAAGTCGCGTGCGGCTGCTTTCACGGTCATGGGTCGTGCGTGCGCCGGCGCTGTGCCCACGAGCAGTCGGCCCGATCGCTACCGAGTCAGGCGTCATGACGCTTGGCGACACCACCATAGTGCGATCATGATATTGACTAATATTAGCCAATATTCTGGGCGCACCTCCCCAAGAATCGAAACGTTATTCGACAGTTACGCAGCGTGGTGGCGCGAGCACGAGCGCACTTCTGACGCTCGATTTGAGGACCCCGATCTCCCTTTAAATCGCGCGGGAGTCCGCGCGAATATTAGCCAATATTAGTCAATATTCGCGGCGCCGAGGTTGCCCTCCCCTTCAGCTCCGTCCGGATCCGTAACGAGCCAGCGCGAGGCGGCGTGGCGAGCGCGAGCGGGGAGCGGGCGGCGGGAGCGGGAACGCCGGCACGAGCGGGGAGCGGAAGCGGCGGGCGGAGCGGACGGGGCGAGCGGCGGCGGGGTGGGGAAAGAGCTAGCGGGAGGGTTTCGGGGGAGGGGATTTGGGGACGGGGGCTTTTGTGGCGGCCGCTTCTTGTTGGGCGAAGTAGGCTTCGAAGTCTTGGCGGGTGTAGGGGAGCTTGGCGAGGGCTGATTTTTCGGCGGCGATGCCTTGGTCGATGGCGGTGAGGGCTTGGCGGGTACGGTCCACCCAGTCGGAGTGCTCGCCGGTGCGGGTGGCCATGGTCAGGGTGTGCTCCGCCATGGCTTTGGCTTTGGTCAGCAGGATGGCGTAGCGGGTTCGGACTGCGCCTTCGTAGAGCTGTTTCTCGCGCTCGGTGATCACGGAGGGCGGGGCGCGGATGGTGAGCAGCTCCTGATGCAGCTTTTGATAGAGCTCTGCGACGCGGTAGCCGGCGATGGAGGACCAGTGGGCGTCGTTGGCGCGCATGGCGTCGGCGTAGGCGCTCTGGGCGTCGAGCAGCAGTTGGCAGCGCGCTTCGAATACCACGCCGAAGTTGGGCGGCGGCGGGTCGAGCTTGATGCGCTCGGCTTGGATGCGGCGCGACTCACCGAGAGCGAAGTAGAGGGGCGCGAGATCGCGATGGATTACGGTGGCGCTGTCGAGCCGCTTGCTGTCGACGATCTCGCGACCCTTTTCGATGAAGTACGAGGCTTGTTGAACGTCGTCGCGCTCGAGCAAGCTGAGCGCCTTGGCGCTGAAGACCGAGAGCTGCGCCAGCTCGTTCAAGAGCTCGAGCTTCTTCAGCAAGCGATCCGCGTTGAGCCCGGCAGGTTGGAAGCGACCCAAAAACACCTGCAGGCGCGTAGCGCGAACCAGTGCGGCCGCGCCTTTCGACGAGTCGGGCTGGCGTTTCGCAAATAGCTCGAAACGCGAGAGCGCTGCCTGGTGATCGTTGAGCTGATCGTAAGCTTCCGCCGCGCCCCACACTGCTTCGTCCCCGGAAGCACCCTCGGGCTCGAGGCGGTAAGCGCGGTCGTAGGCCGCGGCAGCCTCGCGGTAGCGCTGCTTTTCGGTGAGCGCTGCCGCATCGCGCAAGAGTTCCGGTATGCTTCGGGCGTCTCGTGGCGTGACAACGGTGCGTGGCACTTCCACCTCACCCTGCCCGCCGCGTGTCTCGGGCTGAGCGGACTGGGATCGAGCCCCCGCCCCACATGCCGTCAGACAAATGGCGAAGAGCACAAGGGAATACTCTTTCATCGATCCTACTTAGGCTAACAGACGCACCAGCAACCCCAAATGTTTCCGTTTGGGGTCGGGGCCCCAAACGATCACGGGACAGGGGTCGGGGCCCCAAACGATCACGCGGTTTGGGGTCGGGGCCCCAAACGATCACGGGACAGGGGTGCGTCCTACAAAATGATCGGCCAATGCCCTCAGGCCCGTTGACGCGGACAATCAGTGGCCTAGTCTTCTTGTTGATGCTGAGTGAGTCGTCTTCCGCCTTGAGCGAACGAGACGACACCCGAGCAGACGGAGGACCGTAGATGAAGCCAGCGAGCTTGCAGGATCTGGAGCGTCGTCACCGTTCACTCGACAGCGAAGTGGATCGCTTGGAACGGCAAGTCTACTTGACCAGCACCGAGCAGCAACAGATTGCCGAGCTGAAGAAGGAAAAGCTCCGAACGCGCGACATGATCGAAGCACAGCGGCGCAGCTAGGCTGCTACAGCTTCACACACTGGCCCTGATCGCACATGAAATTCTCGGGGCAGTCCGAGTTCGCGTAGCACTTGCCGTCTTTCGGCGGGCTGCCGCCTTCATCAGGGCCCTCTTTGGTGTGCTCCTTGAACGTCGAGCGGCTCTTGTCGAAGCGCTCAGCGCCGCCGTACACGTCCTTGTTCAGGTCGTCGAGCGACTCGTCGAGGCGCTGCTTCCACTCCGGGCTCAGACCGCCGGAGTGCTCTTGCTCGATGGCCCTGGCTATCGCCAGCCAGTGCCGCGAATCGGCGCGAAAGCCCAGCCGGTAGTCGGTCATGCCGCGCAGGTAGGCGTAGCGAGCCTGCTCGTTGAAGGTCAGTGAGTCCGTGTCGGACTCGAGCACGCGCCAGATAGCCAGCGCTCGCTCGTACTGGTTCTCCTCGTACATACGCTGCCCGCGGTACAAGTCTTCGCGGTAGGTGGCGCACCCGGCGCACGCGAGGAGCAGAGCGAAAGCCGCCAAAAGCCGCATGATCTGGGTCAGGCTAGCCGAGAGCTTTGCGATAGAGCAAGCGGTAGATGGGAAGCCCGTCTTTGATGGCGCGGTGTTCACGCGGGCTGCGGGCGAAAAAGGGATTTTCGGCCAGGCGCGGGCCGGTGTTACCCGGCGCCGCGGCTGTCTCGTAGGTCGCGGACGACGCCGCGGCTGTCTCGTGGGTCGCGGACGCCGCCGCGATCAGGCCAGGCACGGCGTTAATGGCTGCTTCGTACTGCAGGGCGCGATCCTCGACGTCGGTTTGAACGAACAGCTCGCCACCGGGGCAGAGTACCCGCACGACTTCCGGCAGCAGGGTGGAGCCGACCACCAGCCGCTTCTCATGGCGTTTCTTCCACCAGGGATCGGGAAAGTGCACGAACACGCGCTGCACGGCAGCGGCGGGCAGTCGGGGCAGGGCCAGTCGCGCATCCTCACAGAAGACGCGCGCTCGCTCGCCGAGCCCCTGCGCCTTGAGCTTGTTATCGACGAGGGTCGCGTACTTGCGCCGGATCTCGAAACCGAGCATGGAAAGCTCCGGCACCGCCGCCAGGCGCTCGAACAGAAAGCCGCCACGCCCCGGACCGATCTCGATTTCGAGCGGTAGACCCGGACGAACCAGCTGCCCCGGATCCACCTGCTCGCCTTCGGGCAGGCGCGGCGCATCGGCATATGGGTTCGGCCTTTTCGGCTTCGTGATAGAGGCGGCGGACATGGCCAGCGGCGGCGCAGCCGTAGCACACCCCGCCCAGGGCGCAGCAAGGCTCGAGCGAGCCATGATGCTCGGCTATGCCCTGATCACGCTCGGGCTCGCCATGTGGGCGGCCACATGGGTGTCGCGCGCCTGCGGTGGAGCGCTGGGCGCGCCGCTCGACGACAGCTACATCCACTTCCAATTCGCGCGCGGCTTCGCGAGCTTCCGGCCCTTCGAGTACACGCCAGGCGCGCCGCGTGTCGCCGGGGCGACCAGCTTGCTGTGGCCGGCGCTACTGACGCCGGCGCTCTGGCTCGGTGCGTCGGGCACTGGGCTGGTCGGGCTGACGTGGGTCTTGGGGTTCTCGAGCCTGTTCGGGCAGGCGCGCGAGGTGCTACTGCTCGGCAAGCGCTTTCTCGATCTGCCGTTCGCGTTCGCGGCGGGCCTGCTGGTGCTGGCGTTTTCGGCCAACACTTGGTTTGCGGCGAGCGCGATGGAGGTGGTGCCGCTCGGCTTCGTGCTGCTCAGAAGCGCGCGCATCGCCGCCGAGTACGTGGAAGGCTCGCGCTCTCGGGCGCGCGCCCGAGAGCTGCTGGCGCTTTCGGCGATCGCGGTGTTGCTTCGGCCGGAGGGCGTGCTGGCGGCGTTGATGACCGCCGCCGCGTTCGCGATCTCGGGGCGCCGTGACTGGTGGCGCGCGGGATTTTCGCTGGCGACGCCGCTGTTGGTACCGCTCGTCAATCTAATGCTCGCGGGTGGCGCGACTCAGACGACGACGCTCGCCAAGTGGTTGCCGATGAATCCTTACTATGCGGGGCGCCTGAGCCAGGCGGTGCTCGCGAATCTGCAGATCTTCGTCGGCACGTTGCTCGATGGTCGCGAATGGTCGTGGACGTTCGTGCCGGAAGGGTATCGGTTCGTCGGGCTTTTGAGCTTGCCCGCGCTGTGTCTAGCGGCGCAGCGCCGCCGGGCGCTCGCGCACGCGGCTGTGCTGTGCGTGGTGGGGCTCGGGATGCTGATTCCGACGACCTACGAGACCTTCTTGGTGAATCGGCTGCGCTACTTGTGGCCGTTTTCGGGGCCTTGGTTGCTGGGGCTTTCGGCGCTGGGGCAGCTGGTGGCGCTCGGATTGGCCAGGCTTTGGCCCCAGCTCGGGCACCGGCTCGGCTGGCTCGGACTGCTACTGCCGGCGGCGTGCGGGGTCGGCTTCGTGCGGCTCGCACCCATCTCGATCGCGGATCTGGCGGTGAGCGCGGCCGCCATCACGAATCAGCAGGTGTCGCTGGGGCGCTGGGCAGCCGAGGCGCTACCGAAGGACGCGCGGCTGGGTGTCAACGACGCGGGCGCGATCGCGTTTTACTCCGACCGCCGCACCTTCGACGTGGTGGGGCTGACCACGCAGGGTGAGGCGCGTTACTGGGTCGCCGGCGCCGGCTCGCGCTTCGAGCACTACGAACGGCTCTCCGCCGCCGAGCTGCCCACCCACTTCCTCGTTTACCCGGAGTGGTTCGGATTACCAAGCTTACTCGGGCAATGTCTCACCTCGCGACGCGTGGAGGGCGCAACAATCCTGGGCGGACCCGAGATGCTGGCCTGCGAAGCCGACTACAGCGGTCTACGTTCGGGCCTGAAGCCAACGCACGAGCTCGACGGGCTACGGCTGGTCGATGAGCTGGACGTCGCGGATCTCGAGAGCGAGGCCGCGCACGCTTACCACCTCGGTGTTACGAACGCGCAGCTCAACGTGCTGGTGACCGCTGGCGGTATCGCGGACGGAGGCCGCAGCGAGCGCACCGAGGAGGATTTTCAGCTGCGCGTCGAGCCAGGTGGGCATCTGGTCGTGCGGCTCGGCAGCAGAGCCCCGAGCGGCCTTTCGCTCACGGTGGCCGGCAAGCGGGCACTACCCGCGGCTGATCAGGCCGAAACCGCGGAACCGAGCTTTGCCGTCCCGCCAGAAGCCCCGCGCGGCCGCCAACCGGTTGCGCTGCGCAGCCCGCTGCCCGTGACCGTGCTCCACTACTGGTCCTACGCCCCGCGTTAGGGCCCACGAATGGCTAGAGTCGGTCGATGATCGCGGCCGAGGCGCCCGGCTGGCGAGGCGCGAAAAGATCACGATCGGCGAGAGTAGGAGCCACCCACGAGACCAAAACCGGCGAGGCCGGCGCCCGTTGCGATCAAACCCACGATGGTCGCAGGAGTCCTCAGCTCGCCTGCTCGGACACCAACTTTGCAGTCAAAACTTG
>DATEDZ010000001.1:0-51672 GCA_035281385.1 Polyangiaceae bacterium | reverse complement strand
AGGTAGATCACGGCGCCGGCGACGTCGGAGATGTCGCCGATTTTGTTGGCCGGGATCTGGCGCAGCACGTTGGCGCGGTAGTCGGGGCGATCGAGGCGCTCGGCGGTGCCGGGCGTGTAGATGAAAGTGGGGCCGACCGCGTTGACGTTCACGCCGTGCTTCGACCACTCGAGGGCCTGCACCCGGGTCAGCTGGTTCACGCCACCCTTCGTGGCGCAGTAGACAGCGTGGTCGACGATCCCGACCACGCTGGCCTGCGAGCTCATGTGGACGATGCGGCCGTAGCCGCGTTTTATCATGCCCTTGGCCGCGGCCTGCGAGCAGAAGAACAACCCCTTCAGGTTCACGTCGTTGAGCTCGTCCCACTCCTCCTCGGTCACCTCGAGCGCGGAGCAGTTGTTGCCCAGGCCCGCGTTGTTGACGAGGATATCGAGGCGACCGAAATGCTTTTCGACACGCGCCACGCCCTCGCGGATGGAGGAGACCTTGCGCATGTCCATCGGGACGACCAGGGAGCCGGGGATGGTGGACGCCAGCTCGGACAGCAGTTTCTCGTCACGGGCGCTGACGGCCAACTTCGCTCCGGCCTCAGCCAGGGCCTGCGCCAGGCCGTAGCCGATTCCGCGACTGGCTCCGGTGACCAGCGCGATCTTGCCCTCGAGACTAAAGCTTGGAGCCATGTTCTTCGTTTGCGTCATCGCGTCCTCGATTAACTCACGTTGCGTGCCACGGGGCCATAGCCCATTCCCGTACAAGATGCCCTAAAGTGGCGGGATCCGTCACTCATTTAGCGCATACTAGCTGCTTTACCTGTCAACTGACTGTCTGTCTCATGGGTCGCGGGGCCCCAGCCCCGCTCCGGGAGACCCGACGCGCTCCGCGAGACCCGGCGCGCTCCGCGAGATCCGACGCGGCTCCGCGAGACCCGACGCGGCTCCGCGAGACCTGACGCGGCTCCGCGAGACCCGACGACGCTCCGCGAGACCCGACGACGATGTAGTCTCCCCGCATGACGCCGCTCTCGCGGTACGTAGTCGAGACGGTCATCACCCTGATGGCGGTGGTCGCGCTGTCGATCGTACTTTTGAGCGCGCTGCGGCGAGTGGGCGTCGGCAAGGCAGCCGGTCCGCTGGAGCTGCTGGCGCGGCTACCGCTCGAAGGCCGTCGCGCGGTCTACCTGGTGCGGGTCGGCGAGACCGTGTACGTGCTGGCCGCCTCCGACAACGCGCTGCAAAAGCTCGGTGAGCTGCCGCAGGGCAGCCTGCCCCGAGAACCTTCACCTCCGCAGCAGACTTTCGCCCAGGTGCTCAGGCGTGCCGTTGGTTTACGTAGTCCGGATGCGGCTCAGCCGCGTCCGAGCGAGCCCCCGCCGCGCGAGGAACAGCCGTGAACGCGACGCCCGATCTCTTCGCACGTCCGGTCACGCTGATCATCGCGCTCGGCATCGCCACGCTGCTGCCGTTCGCGTTCATGACCCTCACCGCGTTCGTCAAGATCTCGACGGTGCTGCAGATCGTGCGCGGCGCGATCGGTGCGCAAAACGTGCCGTCGAGCACGGTGATCATGGCGTTTGCAGGTGCGCTGACAATCCTGGCCATGGCACCTTTGGGCTCGCGTTTGAGCGATCGACTCGCGCCCTTCCTTGCGCCCAATGCACCGGCCGACACCCGCGAGCTGCTCACGGGCATTGCCGCGGCCGCCAGGGAGCCCGTCGCGAGCTTCCTGCATCAGAACGCGTCGGAGCGTGAGCGAAAACGCTTTTTCGAAATCGCGCGCGCGGCACGACCGAGCGCCGAGCGCGACGCGGTTAAGGCCGATGATCTGAGCGTGATCGTCCCAGCCTTCGTAGTCAGCGAATTGCTCGCGGCGTTCGCGCTCGGCTTTGCCATCTACTTGCCATTCTTGGTGATCGATCTGGTGGTGGCCAATGTGCTGCTCGCGCTCGGTATGCAAATGCTCAATCCGTCGCAGATCAGCCTGCCCTTCAAGCTGCTGCTGTTCGTCGCGATCGACGGCTGGGGGCTGCTCGCGCAAACGCTGGTGACCGGTTACAAGTTCTGACTGCAGAGCTAGACTCGAGCTTTGCGGTCTTGGAAGGAAAGATCACGATCGTCAGGGAAGCCGCGAGCCACGAGAAACCGGCGGGACCGGCGCCTGCTGCGCTCGGATACGCATGAGCCGCCGGACATTTCGAATGGTCTGCTCGCTCACGCGACCACGTAGATACCCACAACAGCCCTAATATTCCCGAGGCGAAATCGCCCACGTCGAGGCTCGAGTAAAGCCATTCAGGCGTTTTTTTTCAGGGCCACCGGCGACAGCGGGATCGACACGGACACCGACTTCTTCGGAATGCTGAGGGCGTTGAGGATGGTTTCGAGCATGCGCAGTGTGCGCGCTTGAATCGCCGGCGAGTCCCCCAGGCGCGGCACCATGTGGGCCAGCTCAGGCAAGCGACGCGTCACCCGCTGCAGCGTGCCGAGGTGGTCGGTGTGCGCCAGACCCATCTCGATGTCGATGCACAGGCGCTGCGCCTCAGCGGTGCGCAGCCCAGAGCGGCGCACCAGCGTGGTCAGCGCCTCGAACAACGTCTGCTCATGCTCTCCGAAGCTGGGCCCGGCAGCCACCTGCGCCTGGCAGCCGCACCCGCTACAGGGCGCCTCCACCTGGTCGACCGAAGTGCGCGCCGCCAAGAAGACCGAGCCGCAAGCTCGACAATGCGCCGGGAGCAATTGCACGGCACGGAACCTTAGCCACAACCCATCAGAGTGCAAGTTTAACGATGTTACTGTAACTCGTGTCGGTGATTCTTCGGGCTGCGCGCGCCGGGTGCCGAGCGTCAGGCCGGCGGTGGACGCGGCTACTGAGCGCGCGCTTCAACCGAGATTCAAGCGCTCGAGACGCAGCATCGATTGCAGGCCCGCCGCATCGAAAGCAGGAGCGCCGCCCCGCCGCGCCCAGGCCAAGCCACGTGGTGTCGGGCTGGGCGAGTGCACGAGCAGCAAGTGTGTTCGCGCCGACGCGACCGGCTCGAAGCTGCGCTCCGCACGGGCGTGAATGGATCGCTCGGAATCAACCATTAAAAGCCTCTTGGCCAGCATGACCACGGAATCTTCCTCAACGATCGTGTCCGGCTCGCAAAGAGCACGTGTCTTCTTCGTAGCCCGCGCCGCGAAATGACCAAGTAGGTCGCCAAGACTTCGCGATAACAAAAAACTCAAGGCGGCCTGCGCCGCCTTGGTTCGCCGACCCCGAAGGGTGGAATGAGTTAGTGGCACCTCGCCCAAGGGGCGTGGGGGTTAGGGGGGTGGGGGGAGGGGTAGGGTGCCCACCGCGGGGGGACGCGGCGGCGAGGTGCCACTTCAACCATAACCCCCTCTTCCAAGAACACAAGGGCCAAATCGGGAATCTGTCCTCGCCTCGCGAGCTCATGGTGAACTACGGAGACCGGCCCCATAGCCGGCGCGCTTGCCTGCTAATTCGAGCGCGGCAACAATGAGTCGTGGCGGTACGCCCCGACCTCTGCGGCGACGGCAGCGTCAGACCGCACCGCGGGGCCCACGCCAACTTGGGGTGCGCCAAAAAACTACATGCGCCGAATGGGGGTGGGAATAGGTGGGGGATCTCCCGGTTTTAGGGCGCGAAGAGTAGGACTTGTAGGCATCCGGGGGCTCCCCGTCCCGCGCGTGTTGACAGTGATCGAGACTTCTCTAGGATGCCGCCGGCTCGAACTTGGTTACTGCACAAAACCCCGGCATTCCGGGCGTTCTTGGAGGCCTGATGGCTACCGATGTGATGATTGAAGCGACTGGGCTCACGAAGCGATTCGGCTCAGTGCGCGCCCTGGACAAGGTGAGCTTCGAGGTGAGGAAAGGCGAAGTGGTGGGCTTCCTGGGCCCGAACGGCGCCGGCAAATCCACCACGATGCGGATCCTCACTTGTTTCACTTCGCCGACCAACGGGACGGCCAAGGTGAAGGGCTGTGATGTTTTCGACGACCCGCTCGGGGTGCGGCAAAGCCTCGGTTACCTGCCGCAGCGCGCGCCGCTCTACGCAGATATGACCGTGTACGACTACCTCGAGTTCGCCGCGCAGATTCGCGGCCTCGACGAGGGCAAGTTCAAGAGTCGCCTGAAGAAGGTGATCGAGGTGTGCGGCCTCGCTCAGTCGCTCGGCAAGGACATTGCCACGCTGTCGCATGGTTACCGCCAGCGTGTAGGCCTCGGGCAGGCGCTGATCCACGACCCACCGATCCTGATCCTCGACGAGCCAACGAGCGACCTCGATCCGAACGAAAAGGCGGAGGTGCTCAAGTACATCAAAGAGATCGGTAAGGATCGCACCATTCTGCTGTCCACGCACAACCTGGCGGAGGTCGAGGAGGCGTGCGCGCGTGCCATCATCGTGAGTAAGGGGCGCGTGGTGGCGGACGGCCCGCTCGACGAGATCCGCGCCAAAACCGGCCGCGTTCGCTACGTCGTCACGATCGACGAGAAGCGCGCGGAGGCCGGCAAGGCGGCCCCGGCTGCCAAGGAAGTCGACGAGGCGCTGCACAAGCTGAGCGGCGCGACGGCCATCCGTGAGCTCCCGACCGACGAAAACGCGCACAAGTTCGAGCTGTCGGGTCCGGTTGACGCTGACCTGCGAGCCGAGATCTTCCGGCTCATGGTGGCCAAGAGCTGGACCCTGCTCGAGCTACGCCGCGATGCGCAAAGCCTGGACGCGGTGTTCCGCGACCTGACCCGCGGTGACGAGAAGCTCGATCGCGGTGCGGACTGGGACGACGACGCGGATGAGGAGGACGAGGACGAGACGCCGCGCAAGGCGGGCAAGGCCGCTGTTGCCGGCGCCGGCGCTGGCGCCGCCGCGAGCGCTGCGGACGACGACGATGACGATCAGGACGATGAGGATGGCGACGATGAGGATGATGATGATGACGATGCCGCAGAGCAGAAGCCGCAGGGGAAGGGCTGAGCCATGTCGCCGATGCTGATCATCGCCAAGCGCGAATTCCGGTCTTACTTCGACTCGCCGCTCGCCTACGTGGTCATCTGCCTGAGCTTCCTGGTGCTCGGCGCGTTCTTCTTCCTGGTGTCCGGCGGGTTCTGGCAAGTGGATCGCGCGACGGTGTCGCGCCTATTCGAGCTTTCACCGTACGGGTTGGCCTTCTTGGTGGTGCCGGTCATCACCATGCGGCTGATCTCGGAAGAGAAGCGCAGCGGCACCCTCGAGATGCTGATCACGCTGCCGGTCAAGGATAGCGACGTGATCCTGGGCAAGTACCTGGGCGCCCTCGGCATGCTGCTGGTGCTGGTGCTGGCCACGGCCATCTACCCGCTGGTCATGTTCAAATGGCCGTGGAACCTGGGCCCGCTCGATACCGGACCGGTGCTGGCGGGCTATTTCGGGCTGATCCTGTTCTGTGCTGCCGCCACCGCCATCGGCCTGCTGCTCAGCTCACTGACCGAGAGCCAGGCCATTGCGTTCTTCGTGACCGTGTTCGTGCTGCTGGGCCTGTGGCTGACCGGCATGTTCGCGCGTTGGCTCGGTGGCACCGCAGGTAACATCCTCAACTTCATCGCGTTCGACGCGCGCCTTTCCGGCTTCTCGCGCGGCCTCATCGATACGCGCGACGTGGTGTACTTCGTGACCGTCACCGCCGTGTGCCTGGTGATGGCCTTCCGCGCGCTCGAGCGCAGAAAGTGGGCGTGAGTCGTGGCAACGCAAGATCAGAAGCGCAAAGCAGCGACGCAGACCGGGTTGTACCTGATCGTGATCGTGGCGATCGCGGTCGTGGCCAACATGCTGTCGTTCAAGGCCTACACGCGGGTCGATACGACCCGCAACGAACGCTACACGCTCAGCAAGGGGAGCGGCCGCCTGCTCAGCTCGCTCAAGACCCCGATTCAGATCGACGCCTACGTCAAAACCGGCTTGCCGCAGCTCGACGCTTTCGTGCGCGACCTGACGGACCTGCTCAAGGAGTACGAGCGCGAAGGCAAGGGCAAGCTCAAGTTCACGCTGATCGAGCCCAACACCGACGAGCTCCGCGAGCAGGCCAAGGAAGCGGGCCTGCAGGAGCAGCCTTTCGGTGAGCTCGATCAGACCGCCGGGGACACCGCCGCCATCTCGCAAGGCTACCTGGGTCTGGTTTTCAAATACGGCAGTGAGAAGGCGGTCATTCCGCAGCTGCCCTACCAGCAGTCCGACGGGCTCGAGTTCTGGATCACCAACAAGATCCGCGAGATTCGCGACAAGGCGGACGACATCAAGCACCGCATCGGCGTGGTCACGGGCAAGGACGAGCTCAAGATGACCGACGCCAACCTGGTACCCAAACAGGGCAAGGGTGGTGGGGGTCCGACTCTCAAGGGCATCCTGGAGCAGGCCTTTCCCTTCTACAAGGTAGAGGACCTGGATCTGAAGGAGGGCGCCGATGCCATCGACAAGGAACTGGCCGGCATCATCATCACGCAGCCGCAAAAGGACTACACCGAGAAGGAGCTGCGCCGCATCGACGAGTTCCTGATGCTGGGCGGAAAATCGCTGGTCGTCTACGCCTCCGCGGTGAACCTGAAGGCGAACGACGCCAGCCTGAGCGCGACGCTGAATACGCACGGGCTCGACAAGCTGCTCGACGGCTACGGCATCCACATGAACAAGGACGCGGTGTTCGATCACGGCGCTCAGTTCCGGGTGCAGGTCATGACCCAAACCGGTCAGGGCCAATGGATTCGTCACCCCGGCATCGCGCACGTGGTCAACGACACGCGCATGGATGAGAAGGAGAAGCTGCTCGACACCGGATTCGCCGGTTTTTTCCGGATGGACGAGGTGATCTTCCCGTTCCCGTCCAGCCTGCAGCTCAAGCGCGACAAGCAGCCCGCCGACGTCAAGCTCGAGGCGGTGGCTCGCTCTACCCCCGCGACCAGCGTGGACAAGTCGGAGACCATCGACATGAAGCTGCGTGAGCAGTGGCGCCCCAAGCCGCCGCAAGAGCAGCGCGTCCTGGCCGCTTTCGCCGACGGCAAGCTGAAGAGCGCCTTCGCCGGTTCGGAAGGTGAAGGCGTCAAGCCGGCGTCGGAGCGCGCGCCCCAGCCCTCGCGCGTGCTGGTGGTGTCATCCAGCCTGTTCTTGACGAACCCGTTCGCCTACGCCGGCAACGGTCCAGAGCTGGGCGGCCAGTTCGCCATGTTCGGCGCGGTGGGCGGCGACCCGCAGCTGCTCATGTTCGCGCAGCCCTACACCAAGTACCTCACCTCGACCATCATCTCGCTGAAGAACACGCTGGACTGGATGTCGGGTGACTCCGACCTGATCGCTGCCAGCGCCAAGCTGATCGGCGACGCCAGCCTGACTTACAGCAGCGTCTCCAAGCCGAAGTTCAAGGCCGAGGACGATGACGCCGAAATCAAGCGCAAGGACGAGGATTACCGCGCCGCGCGCAAGAATCTGCAGCGCAACGTGCAGTGGTGGTTGATCCTGGGCATGCCCGCCGCGTTCGGAGCGTTCGGGGTGCTGCGCTGGCGCACGCGCCAGAATCGCCGCGACACCTTGAAGGCCTGAGCCGCGCCGCGACTCCCGAGGAAACGATAGCGAGACTAGAGACCATGGCAATGAAGACCGAGACGAAGCTGTACGTGGCGCTGGGCGTGCTGGGCGTACTGGGCGGCGGGCTCTACCTGCAGAACAAGAGGGACGCGGAGGCCGCTTCCCGTTACACGCTCAGCGGACAAGCCGCGGCGCTGCCCAAGATCGACATCAAGGAAGACGACATCAAGGCCATCGACAAGATCGTGCTCAACAAGGCCGGTGAGGACGGGGGAGCACCGGTCGATATCGAGCTGACCAAGAGCGGCGAGGATTGGAAGCTGACCAAGCCGGCCACTTCGAAGGCCAACCAGGCCAACGTCAAATCCCTGCTCGAGAACCTGAAGACGCTGAAGGTCACGGAGCAAATCGACGCCTCGCAGGCCGCCTACGCGAAGCACCAGCTCTCCGACGACAAGGGCCTGCACGCGGTGTTCAGCAAGGGCGACAAGCCGGTGCTGGACGTGCGCTTCGGCGAAACCGGCGGCCGCGGTCAGATGACGCGCATCGCGGGCAAGGACGGCGTCTACGCGGTCAAAGGCTACTCGAGCTACCTGTACGCGCGCGACGTCAAGGGCTGGCGCGATCTCGCACTGTTCAAGTTCGAGGAAGGCGACGTGACCGCCGCCACCATCGACAACGAGCACGGCCGCTTCAGCTTCACCAAGGACGGGGAAGCCTGGAAGGGCAAGTTCGGCAAGCCCCAGGGCGCGCCGGAAGCCATCAAGGACTTCGACGAGTCCAAGGTGAAAGACTTCGTGCGCGCCTACAAGGCGCTCAACGCCGACGGCTTCGCGGACAAGGGCAAGACGCCGGCCGAAGTCGGGCTCGAAAAGCCGATCGCCACCGTGGCGATGACGCTCAAGGACGGCGCCAAGCGCGAGGTAATGGTCGGCGCGAACGCAGAAGGTTCGAGCCGCTGGGTCAAGATCAGCGGCAGCGACGAGATCTGGAGCATCAGCAGCTGGGCCGCCGACTGGGCCACCGCCGAGCAAAAGAAGTTCCAGAAGGTCGACGACAAGAAGGACAAGGACAAGAAGGACAAGGAGGCTGCGGCCGACACGCCGCCGCCGAGCATGCCACCAGGTATGCCTCCGGGCGGCGATCCCCACGGGCACTAGAGCCCATCCCATGACTGGGATGGGTCCTCTAGCCCGGTCCATCGGGAGCACAGCTCCCCCCCGCCGAAGTGAATTCGGCGGGGCCCCCCCTCAGGTTTTGGGGCCCCGACCCCAAAACAGCAACACATGAGAGGCCTAGCCGTCGGTTGCTTCTTGCTCGCGCTCCTGACGCTAGCGAGCTGTCAGCGTAAGCTGCCTGGTCCCCAGGAGTGCCGCGCCTTCGCGCTGGCCTCGCTCGGTCTCCGCGCCGAAACGCCCGCCACCTTGCTCGCGCGCGACCCGCGGCTGACCGCGCGCGCCGAGGAGCTGACCCAAATCTGCCTGACCAAACCCTGGGACTACCAGCTGCTCGGCTGCCTGCAGCACGGCGGTGGCCAGCAGCGCTGCCTGATGGGTTTCGAGCAGCGAAGATCGCTACGTTCCGCGTCCGACAATGGTTTGTGAATTGACGTTGACGTTGACGTTGACGGCGACGTTGACGTGAACGGCGACGGCGACGGAACGATCCCAAGCAACTCAAGCTGACAGCGGCCGACGAGAGGCATGCTCAGCTTCCAGCGCCTCGACATCTACAAATGTTCGGTCCAGTTTCTCGCGCTCTCGTCGCGACTGCTGGCAACACTCCCGAAGGGCAACGCTGCGCTGGCCGACCAACTCCGTCGCGCCGCTTTGTCCGTTCCTCTAAACATCGCGGAAGCGGCCGGGCGGAACACCCGAGCTGACGCGGCTCGGCACTACGCCATCGCACGCGGGTCGGCGATGGAGTGTGCTGCCATCATCGATGCCTTGCACGTTCTCGGTGTCGCGGACGACGAGGAACATGTCGAGGCAATCGAGCTCTTGGCGAGGGTTGTCGCAATGTCTACCAAGCTCTGTCGATGAGCTGCCGTCGCCGTCGCCGTCGCCGTCAACGACCACGTCAACGTGGGAGTCCGCGATCGCTATGCGCCGCCGACGTCGAGTGATAGGCCACCCTCGACCGCCACGTCCACCCGCACCGTGCCGCCCTCCGGCAGCTTGGCGGAGAGTAGGGCGTGGGCCAGCGGATCCTGCAGCTCCTTGAGCAGCGTGCGCTTGAGTGGACGAGCGCCGAGCGCTGGCTGGTAGCCGAGGTCCACCAGACGATCCTTGGCGGCGTCCGAGACCTTTAGCTCGAGCTTCCGCGGCGCGAGCAGGCGCTGGAGCTCGTTCAAACGAATGTCGACGATGCGGCGTAAATCCTGCTTGCTGAGCGGCCGAAACACCACCACATCGTCGAGCCGGTTCAGAAACTCCGGGCGGAAGAACTCGCCGAGCCGTTCGAGCAGCAGGTCGCGCAGTGCTTGCCGGCCGTCCTCGGACTCGAACAGCTTCGCGTCGGCGTCCAGGACGCGCTCCGAACCGATGTTGCTGGTCATCACCACCACCGTGTTCGAAAAATCCGCCAAACGGCCGCGGCCGTCGGTGAGGCGCCCGTCGTCGAGCACCTGTAGCAGCAGGTTGAACACGTCCTGGTGCGCTTTCTCCACCTCATCGAACAGCAGCACCGAGTAGGGTCGACGACGCACCGACTCGGTCAGAAACCCGCCCTGCTCGCTGTCGGCGTAACCGGGCGGCGCACCGATCAGGCGCTGGGCCATGTGCCGCTCCATGAACTCGCTCATGTCGAGCCGGGTCAGCGAGGACTCGTCGTCGAACAGGAACTCGGCCAGCGCCTTGGCCAGCTCGGTCTTGCCGACGCCGCTCGGGCCGAGCAGCAGGAACGAGCCGATCGGTCGCTTGGGATCGCGCAAGCCGACGCGACCGCGCCGGACCGCGCGCGAAACCGCAGCCAGCGCGTGGTCCTGGCCAACGATGCGCTCGCCCAGCCGGCCCTCCATTTTCAGCAGCTTTTCGGCCTCGGCCTCGAGCATCTTGTCTACCGGAATGCCGGTCCAGCTGGCGAGGGTCGCGGCCACGTCCTGCTCGAGCAGCTTGGGGCTCTCGTGGCTTCCGCCCTGGCTGCGCGCCGCTTCTTCGGCTTTGGCCAGGCGCGCCTGGACGGCCGGCAAGATGACGTGCTCGAGCTCCCCGAGCTGGGCGAAGCTCTTGTCGTTTCGGGCGCGTTCGCGCTCGCTTTCAGCGCTGGCAAGCTCGTCCTTCAGCTTGGTCACCGCGGCGGTCACGCCGCGCCGGCCCTCGAGGGCGCTGCGCAGCGCGCTCGCGCGCGGCTCCAGCCCGGCGCGCTCCGCTTCGAGCTTGCCCAATAGCTCCCGCGCCGCACTGTCGTCCTGATCGGCGAGCGCGGCCAGCTGCGCCTCGAGCGACTCCAGCCGATGCACCAGCTGATCCAGCTCGAGCGGCATGCCGTCGGTCTCGACGCGCTTGCCCGCGGCCGCCTCGTCCAAGAGATCGATCGCGGCGTCAGGCAGACGCCGCTCTTGCACGTAGCGTTTCGCGAGCTCCACCGCGGCGATCACCGCGCGGTCTTGAATCGATACGCCGTGATGCCTTTCCAGGCGCTCCGCGACGCCGCGCACGATTTCGGTCGCTTCCGCCACGCTCGGCTCCTCGATCGTGATCTCGGTGAACGAGCGCGCCAGCAGCGGATCCTTGTCGCTCAGCTTGCGCAGCCCATCGGGAGTCGTCGTCGCCAGGACGCGCAGCTCCCCCCGGGCCAGGGCCGGCCTGAGCACGTCGGCCAGGCTGGAGCCGGTCGGGCCCTGTCCGAGCAGCTGCTCGATGCCCGGGATGACCAGGATATGCTCGCCGCTCGCGCGGCCGCCCAGCGAAGTGACCAGCTTGCGCAGCCGCTCTTCGATCTCGCCGCGCAAGCGTGTACCGGCCACGACCGCGCCCAGCTCGAGCTCCACCAGCCGGGCACCGAGCAAGCGCGTCGGCACGTCGCCAGCGGCGATGCGACGCGCCAGCGCGCGAATGATGGCTCGCTTGCCCACACCGACTTCGCCGACCAGAAGTGGATGATTCTTCTGGCGGCGCTCCAGAATGGTCACCAGGCGCCGCACCTCGCCCGCTCGAGCGATCACCGGATCCTGCGCGTGCGGACTATCCAGCAGGGCTCGTGTCAGCTCGAGCGCGCTGCCCGCGGCCTCGGCTGGCCCGGCATCGGCTTTTTCGTCGATCAGCCCCACATGGCGCCGCAGCGAGCCCGGCGCCACGCCGAAGGCGGACAAGATCTCGCCCGCAGCGCCCCGGATCTCCTGCGAGAGCGCGTTGAGCAGGTGCGCCGACGTGACGCGCGGCGCGCGCTCCTGCGTGGCGTCGCGCTCGGCGCGACCGAGCAGGTCGATCATGGCATCCGACAGGTACGAGCGCTCGCGCGACTGGGGCAGCGAGGCCAGCGCGCGCTCCACCGCCGCTTCGAAGTCGAGCACGCTGGGCGTGGCGCGCTCGAAGACCACCCGCGTGCTGCGCCCGCGTTCCAAGGTGCGCGCCAGTAGGTGCAGCGGCTGAACCTCGGCGTGTCGCCGTTCGTCGGCCAGCGCCTGAGCGCGCGCTACCAGCGCCTTGGCGGGCGCCAGATAGCGATCCAAAGATAGCGTGGTCAGCGTAGGCGCTTCAGCCATGGGCAGAATCGGCGGGCAGCATAGCAGAGGGTACCGCGCGGCCGCTTCCGGTCCTAAGCTTTGGTAAAGCCCGCCATGGCGGAAGTCGTCGTCTACCGCACCCCGATCTGTTCGTACTGCGTGCAGGTTCGGCACCTGCTCGAGCGTAAGGGCGTGCCCTTCAAGGAGGTCGACGTCTCGGGCGACCCGGGCAAGCGCCGCTGGCTGCTGGACGTGACCCGCAGGCGCTCCGTGCCCCAGGTGTTCATCAACGGAAAGCTGGTGGGCGGTTTTGACGATTTGGCACGGCTCGACCGCTCCGGGGAGCTGGATCGCCTCCTGTCCGAGTCGGTGTAGGCTCGCAAACGTGACGGTCGCTGAGCTGCCCGACTGGTTTTGGATGACCGTCGGTGTCTCGTTGGGTCTGGTGTTCGGCAGTTTCCTGAACGTGGTCATCCATCGCCTGCCGCGCGGTGAGAACCTGGCGCTGCCGGCTTCGCACTGCACGAGCTGCGGCGCGCCAATCCGGGGTTACGACAACCTGCCGCTCCTTTCGTGGCTGCTGCTGCGCGGTAAGGCGCGCTGCTGTAAGGCGCCGATTTCTCCGCGCTATCCGCTGGTCGAGCTGCTGGGCGGCTTGCTGGGCGGCGCGCTCGTGCAGGTGTCGGTGCTCAGCTTGCCATTCGCTACGCCGCTGTGGCAGGGCGGCTTGCTGTTTCTGGCTCAGCTCGCGCTCGGCTTGGGCTTGATCGCGGCCGCGTTCATCGACCTTTCACACATGTATCTGCCCGATGCGATCACGCTAGGGGGCACCGCGCTCGGCCTCGTCACGGTTCCGCTGCGACCTGATGGCACGTGGCAGGAGGCGCTGCTGGGCGCGGCGCTCGGCTTTCTGATCGTGTGGCTGCCGTTCGATCGTTTGCATCGCTTGCTGCGAGGCAGGCCCGGCATGGGGCTCGGCGACGCAAAGCTGGTCATGCTGGCCGGAGCCTGGTTCGGCTGGCAGGGCGCGGTCTTCACGCTGCTGGCAGGAGCGCTGCAGGCCACGCTCTTGGTCGTGGCCGTCTACCTGACCTCCGGCAAGCTCGAAGAGCCGCAAGCGGTGAAGGACGAGCGCGCGGAGCTCGAAGCCGAGCTGGCGCAGGCCACTCCGGCGGAGCGAGCGGCCATCGAAGCCGAGCTGGCTTCGGACCCTCTGGCGGGGCCGCCGGAGGCAGGTTTCGGTAAGGCGCGTATCGCGTTCGGCCCGTTCCTGGTGCTGGCGGCGCTGGAGCTGCTGGTACTGGGTGGCTTCATCCGTGAGGAGCTGATGGGAGCGCTGTTCGGTTCATGAGATGCGGCGTCTGGCGAGGCCGGCTGCGGCTCGTGCCGCTGCTCGTGCTAGCGGCATGCGGCGGTCGGCGCGCGGAAGCACCGCGCGGCACGCATCCACCCAACGACGCGATCGCCGTGCCTTTCCCGCCGCCGCCGGCCAAAGTGGAGGAGGTGTCGCCGCAACCGAGCGAGCGCTGCGTCTGGGTGGATGGTTACTGGGACTTCGTGGACCGCTGGGAATGGCAACCGGGCGAATGGGTGGTGCCGCAGCCCGGCTGCCTTCTGGCACCCGTCGAGCTGCGGCGTCAGGCGGGGCAGCTGTGGCACGCCCGGCCGCGCTGGTACCCGGACAACGCGAAGCTGCTCGGGCCACAGTCGGCGTGCCCCCGGCCGCCCGCGTGCGCTTCGAGGGTGCTTCCCTGAATTGCTTGTTGGTCCCGTAAGCGTGCCCGTGCCCGAGAAAGAAAGCTGAATCGGGTCGGGCTGCCAATCTGCAGCTTGATCTGCAGCTGGCTGCTGTCGCGTCGATCGGTACAGCTGTCTCGCCGCCGTGCCGTACGGCGCGTAGCAACCGAAGAGCACCGTTTGGAGCCGTGTCGAGAGGGCTCACAAGTAGCGACTGTCACGAGTAGGACTGCGGCGTCGAGACGAGCACGGAGTCGAGCTGTGCTCGCCGACGTGAGGACGCTCACGTGGGCGCGCGAAACCAGACGGCTCGGAGACTTCCGAACCGCGCCGGCGATGGCGTGGGTACCGAGCTTTAGAGGCTTCGGAGCGGAGGCTCGCCGAACTGAGGACGCCCATGTGGGCGCGCGAAGCCGGCACGGCTCGGAGACTGACGGCGCGCGCCGGCGATGGCGTTGGTGCCGAGCTTTCGGGGCTTCGGAGCGGGCGGGGACTTGGGAGCCCCCGCTGTTTCCGCTCCTTCGCCTCGGGCGCCGGCGCAACGTTTGAGCGGGTTCGGGAGTTGCTGCGCGCGGGAGCGAAAATCGTTTCCGAGTGCGATTTCTCTGGACAGTTTTTGATGCGTGATTGCGCGCCTAGCGCGGCTCGTTTCGGGAACGCCGCATGCTGGCGCTCTGTTGGCCACGTGAGCGCGTTGCTCGGCACGACGCGATTGAAAACGCGTCGGGTGACTGAAAGCGCACCAGCGCGGCGCCTACGAGCTCGAAAATCTGCATGCTACAAGAAGCACTGAGCGCGGACCGCGCGGGAGGAAATCATGAGCGAGAGTGCCGCATGCAGGGACCTTGCAGCCAATGATGTGACGGAAAGCTGGCGGCTGGAACTTGCCGCTGATGACATGGGCGAAGACTGGCAGCGCGCTGATCGGGAGCTCCGGCGCTTGGCGCGGTTGCGGGCGGGGCTCGATTTCGAAGAGGGGCGTTGGCTCTTGGCTGCGTGGCGCGGCGGCGTGCACGTCCGATTGGGCTATGGATCGTTCCGTGAGTACATCGAGCGGCTTTTCGGCTACAGCGCGCGGCTGGTGCAAGACAAGCTGCGGGTTGCTGAGGCACTCGGGGGCTTGCCGGAGCTGGCGCGAGCGCTTCAGAGGGGGCACGCGTGCTGGTCGGTGCTGCGCGAGCTGACGCGGGTGGCGACGTCGGAAACCGAGGGTGAATGGCTGGCGGCCGCTGCAGGTCGCACTGTGCGTGACGTGGAGCAGCTGGTCTCAGGCCATGACCCCGGCAGCCGTCCGGGCGACCCTCGAGATGAAGCGGCGCGCCGTCACGTGCTGCGCTTCGAGGTGTCCGGTGAGGTGCTGGCAAGCGTCCGCGAGGCACTGGCGAAAATTCGGCGCGATGCGGGCGAGCCGCTGGACGACGACGCAGCGCTGCTGCTCATGGCGCGGGCGGTGCTCGAGGGACCATCGGACGACGGTCGGTCGCCCTACCAAATAGCGGTGACGGTTTGCGAGCACTGCCAGCGCGGGGCCATGCAGGGAAATGGCGAGCTGGTCCACGTCGGGCCCGAGGTCGTCGAGATGGCGACGTGCGACGCGCAGCACCTCGGTCGCATCGACGGCGGCGTTGCCCACGTGGGCGTCGGGCGGAACGCGTCGGTGCCCACGCGGCCGCACGAGGAAACCTACCCTGCTGCGCAATTGGAGATTGGCGCCCACGTGGGCGCGCCAGCCAACGCCGACGCCCACGTGGGCACCTTGGCAGTCCACGAAACGGCCCCACCACCGCGCGCGGTGCAGAGCATCCCGCCGGCCATCCGACGTCTGGTGCTGCGGCGTGATCACGGGCGCTGCGTGGTTCCGGGGTGCCGGCATGCAGTCCATGTCGACTTGCATCACCTGGAGACACGGTCCGAGGGCGGTCAGCACGATCCGGCCAACCTCATCACCCTTTGTGGAGCGCATCACCGGGCGCTTCATCGTGGTTCGCTCTTCATCGAAGGCAGGGTCAGTAGTGGCCTGACCTTTCGGCATGCCGATGGCAGCCCCTACGGCGCCCAGGTGTCCGTGGCCCGAGCTGATGCGAGCATCCAAGCCTCCATCTCGGCTTTCGCGAAGGCGAGGTGCGGCGAGCGCTCCGTGAGGCGGTGCCGTCGGTGAGCCTCCGCGAGGCGGCACAAGTCGTCGGTGCTTCGACCGGCGTCGAGGCGCTGGTGCGCCAGTGCCTGCTGCGACTCACCGAGCGACGTGCACGCCCGAAGTGACCCCGAAGGTGGGCGGTGGTCTCGGGGGAAGACCTCCGGAACGCGCGCCCAGCTGGGCGCGGCGCGCGCGGGCCGGCCCGCGCCACAAACCCGGGCCTACCAAACCCACGGATCTGCTCGCTGTCTTACGGACCGTCGGGCACCACGTGTACGGGTTTCTGAAATTCCGGGACACGGCCCGGGCGGCCTTGGCGATTCTCTCCCCCGAGATTAAGGTTCGCCTCGCCAGGATGAGCAGCCATATCTTTCGAGAGTACGACATTCGCGGCGTCGCCGAGCGTGACATCACGTCCGACGTTGCCGAGCGGATCGGTCGCGGGATCGCCGAATTACTGGGGCGCGCCGCCGGCAGGGCGCCGCGCATTGCGGTGGGCCTCGACTGCCGACTCTCGGGTCCGCGTATTTTTGGTGCGCTCACTCAGGGCTTGCAGCGCGGCGGGGCGCAGGTGCTGGACATCGGCGTGGGGCCGACGCCCAAGCTCTACTTCGGCGTGCATCACCTGGAGACGGACGGCGGCGTCATGGTCACGGGCAGCCACAATCCGGCGCCCGACAACGGCTTCAAGATCATGATCGGCCGGGGCTCCTTCTTCGGCACCGCAATCCAAGAGCTGCGCGCGCTGGTCGAAGGTCCAGCCCTACCGGACCAGCCGGGCGGCTGCCTTTCCGAAGCTCCGATCGACGACGCCTACGTCGCAAAGCTTACCGGCAGCGTCAAGCTCGGCCGAAAGCCCAAGCTCGTAGTCGACGCCGGCAATGGCGCGGCCGGGCCGCTCGGTATCAGAACGCTATCGACGCTGGGCTTGTCGCCGACCGCGCTGTTCTGCGACATGGATGGGCGCTTCCCGAACCACCACCCCGACCCCACCGTGCCGGAAAACCTGAGCACGCTGATCGAGCACGTGCGCGCGGAAAAAGCCGACCTGGGCATTGCCTGGGACGGCGACGGCGATCGGCTGGGAGTCGTCGACGAAAAGGGCGACATCATCTGGGGTGACCGCCTGCTGGCGCTGTTCGCCGGGCCCATCATCGCCGCGCAGCCCGGCGCCACCATCATCGGCGACGTGAAGTGCTCGCAGACCTTGTTCGATCACGTCGAGAAGCTGGGCGGTCGCCCGATCATGTGGAAGACCGGACACTCCCTGATCAAGACCAAGATGAAGGAAGAAAATGCCGCGGTGGCCGGCGAGATGAGCGGCCACTTCTTCTTCGCCGATCGCTACTACGGCTACGACGACGCCATCTACGCGGGCCTGCGGCTCTTGGAGCTGCTCACCGCGCAGGACAGACCATTGAGCGAGCTGCTGCACGCCCTGCCCAGCCGACACTTCACGCCCGAGCTGCGCAAGGACTGCGCGGACGACAAGAAGTTCCAGGTTATCGAAGGCCTGAGGCAAGCGCTGCGCGATCGCGGCAGTATCAATCAGCTCGACGGGGTGCGCGTTACCTACGACGACGGCGCCTGGGCCCTGGTGCGCGCCTCGAACACCGGTCCGGTCCTGGTACTGCGCTTCGAGGCTCCCAGCGCCGAGCGGCTCAGCGCGATTCGGGGTGACGTCGAGCGCGTGGTCGATGAGGTCAAGCGGAGCGTCGGCGCAGCGTGAGCCAGGTGAGCGCAGCCGACTCGGTCTGGTCGGTGCGGCGAGTGCTGACCTGGGCTGCCGAGGACCTGAAGCGGCGCGGCAACGACACCGCACGACTGGACGCCGAGCTGCTGCTGTCGCGCGTGCTCGAGCTGGATCGCATTGGGCTGATCATGCACTCCGAAAGGCCGCTCCACCCGACCGAGCTCGACCGCTTTCGGGAGCTGTTCAAACGGCGCCGCGCGGGTGAGCCGGTTGCCTACTTGCTCGGTGAGCGTGAGTTCTACGGCCTGCCGCTGCGCGTGGACGCGCGCGCGCTCATCCCCCGCCCCGACACCGAACGCCTGGTGGAGGTCGCGCTCGAGCGGACGCGGGCCCGCAGCATGCGTGGCGCGGCGCTCGATCTGTGTACCGGCTCTGGCTGCGTCGCGATCGCCTTCGCGCGCGCCCGGCCCACGTGGAGCGTGACGGCTTCGGACATCTCGGCCGAGGCGCTGTCTCTGGCTCGGCACAACGCGCGTCGGACGGGCGCGGTCCGTAACCTCACGCTCTGCGAAGGCTCACTGTTCGCGCCCGTCGCAGGCCGGCGTTTCGATCTGGTGACCGCCAACCCACCGTACATTCCGAGCCATGAGATCGCCGAGTTGCCGGTCGATGTCCGAGGTTTCGAGCCCCTGCTGGCGCTCGACGGCGGACCGGATGGGCTTCATCTGGTGCGTCAGATCAGCGCCAAAGCGAGCGAGCACTTGAATCCAGGCGGACTGTTGGCGCTCGAAATCGGCGCGGACCAAGGCGCCCGTGCAGCCGGCATTTTGGAGCAGCAAGGTTTTCGAGCGGTCGAGGTGGCCCTGGATCTGGGCGGGCGGACGCGGGTGGTGAGCGGCTACGGGCCGCTGTAGAAGGCCAAGCGTCCGCCCACCGTCGCGGCGGTGACGCTGGCCGACTCGCTCCACATGTGGAGGACCGAGACGCTGGGACCGATCCCGAAACGCCAGAGTCGCAAACCCTCGTACGCCATGCCGCCCTCGACGTAGGCCATCAGCCCGCCATCGGCAGCTTCATCACCGCCGCTGATCTCGAGCGGACCGGTACCGAAGTGTCCAAATAAGGCCAGGTCGCGAAGCGACTTGTCCACGTCGAACAGCGGATAAGCGTCGATGTGAAACAGGAACGCGCCGCCATTGGCCTCGCGATCATTGCCGGTGAGACCCAGGCCACCGGCACCCAAGCCGAAGGTCAGGTAATCGTTGAACGCGACACCCACCCAGACCGCCAGCGACGTGCCGAGCCCCAGCTTCGTATTCGAGGCGTAGGCCCGCTGATTGATCTTGTCGATCTCGTTCGGGTAGCCCTGGGCGCGACCGAAGGCGAAAGAGCCGCTGGCACCGAGGGTGAAGTCGGAGCGGCGCGTGGCGCCGGTCGCGAAGTCAGCCGTAGGGGCAGAGCCTACCCATTGGGGGGCCTCGGCCTGAGCCGATGCAGCTGCGAGCAGCCCGAGTAAGCCGGCCGGAAGTGCCAAGCGCAGATTCATGGCCTCACATCTCGTGCAGCCACCCGGCGGGGTCAACCCCGGCGACGGCGACTCATGGAACGCAGCAGCTCGAGCATGGCCTCCTGAACCTCTGGCGCCTGCGCCTCGATGAGCCGGGCGGCCTCCAGGGCCAGTGGTCCAGTCTCACCGATGCCGCCCAACAGCTCCCCCGGCGCCACCCCCAGCCCTCGCGCGAGCGCGAGGATGGTGCTGAGCGACGGATCACGTTGGCCGTGCTCCACCGTACCGATGTAGTTCGGCGTCAATGACGATCGCTCGGCGAGCTGCTCCAGCGTCAGCCCGAGCGCGAGCCGTCGTCTCCTAACTTCACGGCCAAAGGCTAAAGGCAATGGACGCCGATTTCTGATCACTCCGGGACCAGGCATGAACCACTGATAGTGTTGGGGTTACCACACTATGAGATAGTCACCACCTGAGGTCGATCGCTCGTCAGGTTCCATCAACGTGATGGAACGAAGCTCCGTGATCATCGCAGTCATTTTTGAAGCGCGCTAGGAGGCGCTGGCCCCCACGACGAGGATCTAGGAGGCTGGGTTCGAAAAACAACTGCCGCCTAGGGCCGTTCGGGTCGACTATGGAAGTCATTGTCTCGTGGGTCGTGGGGGGCCCAGCCCCGCTCCGTGCCTTGGTCATTCTATCAGAGCATCTTGAAAACCGGACGGATCTAGTAACCGGCGAAAACTTGGCCGATCGCGCGCAATCGTGCGAGCCGATTGAGCGATGCGCACATCCCCTTCACTCCGTGCTGGTGCCGTCGCGGCGTTGTTCGCGCTGGCTCTCGGCAGCGTGGGCTGTGATGATGGCGCCAAGACACCCGCCCTGTCGCACACGCAGCCGGTGGTGCGAAATGCGCCAGTACCCCCAGAAAATGGGCCAAAATTGGGTGTTATAGCGGAGCTGGTTTCGGTCCGCGTGGCCACGGACCCGCGCTCGGCAAGCAGCGGGCTGCTTCACGCGGGAGCTCGCGTCGCGCGCTCGAACGAGCCGGTGTCGCGCGCAGGTTGTGAGGGCGGATGGTACGCCATCAGACCCCGCGGCTTCGTGTGTGCCGGCGTCGAGGCCACGCTCGATCTGGCTCACCCAACGCTCACCGCGATGGCGCTCCAGCCGAATCTGGATGCCACGCTGCCCTACACCTACGCACGAGCGCGCCTCGAGACGCCGCTCTACGAACGTGATGCAGCGCGCGCCGACGCGGTACGCGAGGTCGGCAAGCTGAGGCGGCGCGCTGGCATGGCGGTGGTCGGCTCCTGGAAGGCCAAAGATCCGAGCGGAGCCGAGGCGCGCCTGGCGCTTCTCACCAGCGGTCGCTTCGTCAAAGCGGCGGATCTCGAGGCGGCCAGGCCGTCCGACTTCCAGGGCGTCGAGCTGAGCAAGCAGCAAGAGCTTCCGGTGGGGTTCGTGGTCAAGCGCGGCGTGCGCACATTTCGAGTAAACGGCACCGAAGCCGAGAAGGGCGACTTGCTCGAGTACCACAGCACGCTGGCTCTGAGCGGCCGTTTCCGCAGCCTTGGCAACGTCAAGTACTGGGCGTGCGAGCCGAGCGCCAAGGGCCAGGACGAGCTTTGGGTCAGGCATCAAGACGTCACGGTGGTGCTGAAACGCTCGAGCTTTCCGGACTTCGTCAAAGACGACACACGCTGGCTCGATGTGAGCGTCGTGACCGGCACGCTGGTGGCTTACGAGGGCAAGC
The DNA here is from genome assembly GCA_035281385.1 of Polyangiaceae bacterium. Classification (GTDB taxonomy): domain Bacteria; phylum Myxococcota_A; class Polyangia; order Polyangiales; family Polyangiaceae; genus PMG-095. The sequence continues at coordinate 30,628 of DATEDZ010000001.1, read as the reverse complement.
GCCCGGTGCTGGCGACCTTGCTGAGTGTTGCGCGCGAGCTACCAAGCGGCGCGGATGGCACGCAGCCGGCGGGCGACATGCCGCGCCCGATCCCACTCGGCACGTTCGCCATCAAGCAAAAGGCGCTGACCTTCTTGGGTAAGGAGCAGACTAGCTTTGGCGAGCCGTTCGACGTGCTGGACGTGCCGTGGACACTGGAGCTCAGCTCCGGACAGCTGCTGCACGGCGCCTACTGGCACGATCGCTTCGGCATCGAGCACGGAGCGGGCAGCCTGGCGCTGTCACCCCGCGACGCAGCGCGCATCTTTCGCTTCGTGGGGCCGGAGCTGCCGAGCAGCTGGCATGCCGCGGCCGGCGCCGCGGAACAAGCCCAAGTCGTGATCCGTAAGTAACGCGAATCAGCGCAAACGCCGCAGGATTTCGACCGTCGCCTTCGAGCGGTTCAGCGTGTAGAAATGCACGCCTGCCGCCCCGCGCGCGAGCAGCTCCCGGCACTGCTCGGTGGCGTGGCGGACGCCAATCTCCACTACTTGGTCGGCGTCGCTGGCTACAGGCTCCAGCTTTTGCAGCAGACTATCCGGCATGCGCGCGCCGCACATGGCCGTGAAGCGCTTGATCTGCGACACGTTCGTGATCGGCATGATGCCGGCGATGATCGGCACCTGGATGCCGATGCCACGAGCGCGCTCCACGAAGCTGAAGTAGTCGGCATTATCGAAAAACAACTGCGTGATCAAGAACTGTGCGCCGGCGTCGACCTTGCGCTTGAGGTTCTGTAGGTCCTGATCGAGCGAGGCGGCTTCGGGATGCTTTTCCGGATAGCAGGCGCCCGCGATGCAGAACCCACCGCGCTGCTTGATGAAGTCCGCCAGCTCCGAGGCATGGCCGAAGCCACCTTCCGGCGTGACGAAGCTGGTGGCGCCTTTCGGGGGATCACCACGCAGCGCGATCACGTTCCCTACGCCGGCCCGCTGCAGCTGATCGAGCACACCCGCGAGCTCAGCTTGGGTGGCGCCCACGCAGGTCAGGTGGGCCATGGCCTCGATCCCGACGTCGCGCTGAATCCGGCCTACCAGCTCGACCGTGAGCTGGCGCGTGCTGCCGCCGGCGCCATACGTGACCGAGACATAGGAAGGAGCAAACGGCGACAGTTCCGCGACGGTCGCGAACAACCTGTCTACCCCCGCTTGATCCTTGGGCGGAAAGAATTCGAAGGAGATGGCGGGGCCGGCGCCACCAAGCTTGTCCACGATCCTCATGACGAGCGCCCGACGGTAGCAGTAACGTCAGACCCATGCCAGAAAGCCGGCCTAGCGGGCTTGATGAATCCTGAAGCAGCCTTGACCAGAATTCACGTCGTGGCGGTGGCGGGCACCGGCATGGGCGCGCTGGCGGGGCTGCTGGTCGAGCTCGGGCACCGGGTGAGCGGTAGCGACGTCACTTTCGATCCGCCGATCGGACCGGCGCTTCGGGAGTGGGGCGTCGAGACGCTGCCGGGCTTCGACGCGGCGCACCTGGTGCCGGCGCCGGACTTGGTGGTGATCGGCAATGTCTGTCGCTCGAACAATCCGGAGGCGCGCGCGGCGATGGATGGCGGGCTGCCCTACACGCACATCGCGGGCGCACTCGATCGCTTCGTGCTCGAGGGCACTTCGCCGCTGGTGGTGACCGGCACGCATGGCAAGACGACGACCACGTCGCTTGTGGCCTGGCTGCTGGAGAGTTGCGGATTTCGACCCGGATTCTTGGTCGGGGGGCTGCCCAAGAACTTTCCGCGAGGCTTCCGGGCGCCGCGTCGTGAGCGCGAGCGTCGCCTGCCCTCGGGCGACAAGCCTCTGCGGCGCGCTGCATTCGTCATAGAGGGTGACGAGTATGACACCGCTTTCTTCGAGAAGACCGCGAAGTTTCTGCACTACCGCGCGGAGGTGGTGATCTTGACTTCGATCGAGCACGACCACATCGACATCTATCCCACGCTCGACAGTTATTTGGCTGCGTTCAAGCAGCTGCTCGCTAAGGTTCCGGCGCACGGGCTCGTGATCGCGAACGCCGCGGATCCGCTGGTACGCAGGGTCGTCGACGAGAGCCTGGGCGAGGCCAGCCACATCGCCTGGTACGCGCTGGCGGAGGAGGACACCGGCGGCAAACCTCCGCATTGGTTGGCCGCGCCCGCCAGCTTCGGGCCACAGGGCACGACGTTCGACTTGTTCGCGGGCGGCGTGCTGACTGGACGCTACGTGCTGCCGATGTCGGGACACCACAACTTGCGCAATGCCGTGGCGGCCCTGGCCGCAGCGGCGCAAGGCTACGGCGCCAAGCTCAAAGATCTGGGCCCGGCGCTGGCGCGCTTCCAGGGCGTGCGCCGCCGGCAGGATCTGATCGGCACGCCGCGGGGCATCTCGGTCTACGACGACTTCGCCCATCATCCCACGGCGGTACGCGAGACCTTACGCGCACTACGCCAAAAGCACTCGGCGGGCAAGCTGATCGCCGTCTTCGAGCCGCGCAGCGCCACGGCTTGCCGAAACTTGCACCAACGTGAATACGCCGAGTGCTGGGACGACGCGAACCTGGTCTTGTTCGCGCCCCTGGGTCGGGACAACTTGCCGGAGAGTGAACGCCTGGACTTGGGGGCGGTGACCAAGGGCATCGCCGAGCGTGGCCGTGTGGCAAAGCAGCTGCCCTCGGTCGACGCCATCCTGGCGGAGCTTTTGCGCGTGGCGCAGCCGGGTGACACCATTGCGCTGCTCTCGAATGGCGCGTTCGGCGGCATCTACGCCAAGCTGCTCGAGGCCCTTGCTGGCTAGATCAGCTTGCTTTCGGCACCAGCAAGAGCAAGCACTGTCGCAAGAGCCGGGATCGGGGCTTCGGCCGCGGGATCTCCTCGGAGATCGCGATCTTTCCTTCCAAGACCGCCCAAGTCGAGTCTAGGCTAACCCTTGGTAATGCCGTGGACGGCGCGCTCGACGCCCATGCAGCGATCCTCCACATAGAGTAGGCCTGCTGCTTCCGCGATGGCCCGCGCTTCCTTCGAGAAAAGGCCCTGCTGGAGCCAGAGCGCCTTGGCGCCGGTGGCCACCGCGTCCCTGGCGATGGCGGCGGCCTCCGCGGAGGGCCGAAAGACCAGCACCACTTCCACCGAAAAGGGCACGTCCTTCAGGCTGCGATAGGCCTGCTCCCCGAGCAGACTGTAAGCGTGAGGATTGACCGGGATGACGCGGAAGCCGGCGCGCTGCATACGCGCTGGAATGGTGTGCGCGGGCTTGCTCGGGTCACGGCTCAGACCCACCACCGCGATGGTGCGAAAGTCTCGTAGGATGCGCTCGGTGGTTTCCATCTGCGGCCCGGAAAAGGTGAACGCGGACTTAGGCGCGCGTGAGCAGGGCCCGCGCCACACGCTTACAGTTACCGACGATGATATCGGCTAGCTTGGCCAAGAAATCGTCTCGCCGCCGCAGCGGGTAGATGTCCGTCTTCAAGCTCGGGTTACGCTTGACAATCTGGGGCCCGAGATCGCGAAGCGCAAGCTGCACCTTGCTGCAGAGCTCGGCACCGCGCTGCTTGATCCAGTCGAGGGGCAGCCGCGCTTCGAGCGCCAGTTCCTGCCAGGCGAGTGCGCTCAGCTCCTCCTGACGGCGCGCCGGCCCGATCTTCATCGAGAAGGACTCCGAAAGCGTGGGATAGGCCTGCGTGCACAAAAGATCATAGCCAGGGGCAAGCTCCGGCCCGTGAGGGCCGAAGAGCAGTGCGAAGTTCTTGCCGTGCGCGTCAGCATTACCGATCAGCAGGTTGAAAAACAGCCGATCGATCAGCTCTCGCCGGGCGCCCTCTGCGTCCGGGACGTGCAGATCTACGAGCTCGAAGCAGTGCCGCCAACCGATTTCGTACTTCGCGGTGGGTGGCCGGCCCAGGAGCTGTGCAAAGTCCTCCTGGTGCACGCGCTCAAGCCGGCTGCCCACGGACACCCGGTCGAAGCGCTGCGTCGCAAAGGCCCCGGCGAACCAAAAGGTCGCCGGCACCTTGAGCCCAATGGCGGCCGCGAGCTGCATGCAATAGAGCTCGTTCAGCGCGCTGAGTTGGATAAGGTTGAAGTCTTCAGCGATGTCCGGCTTCAAGATCAGGGTGCTGGGCGCGCCGCGCTCGCACAGGTACGGTTCCCCGTCGACCAGGTGCACCACCAGCTTGTCTTGGGCGCCCGAGATAGCGCAGCGTAGCCCCGCCACCTTTTCAGGCGAGGGTCGCGACATGGGCTGCTTGAGCCACTCGCGAAGCTCGGCTTCCGCGATGGGGGCATAGCTCGGTGACTCGCTGCCTTGCTGGACCGGATGCGACAGCGACACCGCTCCCGCACAGTCCTGACCCAGCAAGCTCAGGAGCGTGAAGTCGTCCTTCACCGGCAACGCCAGGCGCCGGCATAGTCCGTCGCGAAACCCCGCCTCCGGCAGCAGGTTGGCAAAGAACGGGTGACACGCCTCGTGAGCGTAGCCCTCGGGCCGTACCGGCAGCCGCCGTGACACCGCGTGCTCGGCTCCCTCGCGGTAGCGCAGGCTGGAGCGCCCCCGCTCGTGCGTGAGCTCCGCCACGTGCTCTTGCGCAAAACGCACTTGTAGGCAGCTCTCCACCAGCCTCGATCAATAAACGACGCCCCCTCCGAGATCACGCCAAATGGTAGGCTGCACCGTCGTGACGCCGCCTCGCTTGCTTTTCTGGACAGCCCTAGAACGCCGATCGGCTTGGCCGCTCGGCGTTCTAGCCCCTTCCTGGTGGGGGCGGCACGCGCCGCCCCCCTCGGCCGAATTGAAGTCGGCCGAGCCTCCTCCCACGCGGCCGCGCTCGGCGTTGCTAACTCGTGTCGCTCTAGTCGCAGCGGTGGCGTGCGGCCCGGATCCCAAACCGGGACCGCTCTGCGATGGCCCCACCTTCAACTTGGTGGTGAAAACCGAAGACGACCAGCCGCTGCCGTCCGACACGCGGCTCAACGTTCGCTACGGCGGCAACCACGAGGGCGAGGCGTACGCGCTGGGCGTGAAACCGACGAAACAGGCTGTCCATTGCGATGAGGTTCGCGTCCCGCCGGACGCTGCCGGCGGGGGCGGTGCGGCCGGCGCCCTGGCCGACGAGGGCGGCGCAGGCGGCGCAGGTCCAACCTCAACGAGCAACTCGCCCATTTTCGCGCTGAGCTGCCGGCTCTACACGCAGGGGCCGGCGCGTGTCGACGTCACCGCCACCGGCTATGAGCCAATCGAAAAGCAGGACCTCACGCTCGACGAGAAGAAGCGCTGTCGGGTCGAGGTCGAAGTGCAGCTGCAGGTGCTGATGGATGCCGGAACTTGAGGGTTACTGTCCGACGCCGGCCACGTAGCGCGGACCGAACGACTTGAGCTCGAGCTTCTGCGATATCTTGACGCCGTTCTGCTCGCCCTCGAGCAGGTAGTAGACCATGCCAATGCCCGGACAGAACACGCTGGTCGCGGTTTTGGTGTAGGCGGGAGTCTCTGTCTCCTCGAGCGTCTCCACGCAGTTGCCGAAATCCCCGGCCGGCACCTTGATGCTGCGGCTCAATGACTTGACGCTCACCTCGCCGAACTCGCCCTTCCATTCGGCGTCCGCAGTCAAGGGCACGCGGAGCACGTAACCACCGCCGGGAGCCTGGATGCCATCGGCGCTGATGTAGCGGCGCATGACGTTCCCGGCCACCTTCAGCTCGGCCATGGTGGAGCGCGGGCGCCCCACTTCGATCACGTAGATGCCCGTGGTGCCGGCCTCGTCCGTCGTGGCGTAGGCGAAAACGGTGTTGTGCTCGAGCGGCATCAACCGCTGCACGTCGGTGACAGGCCCGCCCACGGAGCCATCCGGAGACTTGGCTTGAGGTTCCCCGCCGCAGCCGGTGAGCGCTGCCAGCAGTAGCAGCGAGTGCCCGATGTCGCGAATGCTCATGGAGGAAGCGCCCTGTCTGACCTAGTGGTGGTAAGCGAAGTACGCCAAGAATAGGAGGAGGGCGGCCGTCAGGGCCAGCAAGTATTTCACGAGTGGATCCGGCTCGATGCGACTCCGAAGCTCGAGCGCTGCAGCGCGGACCGCGGGGTTTTCCGCGCGCTCCGCCAGAGCCTCGGCCTCCTCACGAACGAGCGCGTAGTTTCCTGCCTCGAACGCTGTTATCAGGCGTGCCAGATCCGGATGCTCGGGAAATGCCAGCAAGAAGCGCGGGCGCTCGCGGCCCTTCGCGTCGAGCGCGGCGCCGTCATCCTCGTCCGACTGCTGAACGCTTGTCTTGGCCTCGCCGGCGGACTCGCTCGGCTTGGGCTCCGAGTCGGAGGTATCCGGCTTGGGCTCCGGCTCCGGCTTGGCTTCCGGTTTCGGCTCGGACTCCCGCTCGGGCTTGCTAGCTTCGGCTTTGGGTTTGGTTTCGGTTTCGTAGGCCATCAGAACTGGAAGTAGACGAAAGGCACGGCCTCGAGGCTCGCCATTTCACGCACGGACAGCGACAGCACCAGTAGCACGGCAGCCTGCAGAGGTGCGGGCATTCGCGCAAAGCCGCCCAGGGCGCGCTCGTACCATCGCTCGGGACAATAATGCGAGATCAGCCCTATCGCCAACACCCCCAGCACCCGCGCGTCCAGATTGGGGTGGAAGGTGGAAAAGCTTGCGAGCCGGCCCAGCATCAGCAGGGCGTCGTCCAAGCTCTTCGCCCTGAAAAGAAGCCAGCACAAGCAAACCGCGTGAAAGGTCGAGAGCACCGCCAGGACACGCCCCGGACCGGAGCTTCGCGGCTCGGCACGCGCCCCGCGCAGCTCGTGAAACGCGCGCGTGACCACGAGCAACATGCCGTGCAGGCCGCCCCACACTACGAACGTGAGATTGGCGCCATGCCATAGACCGCCGAGCAGCATGGTGACGAACAGGTTGAAGTAAGTACGCGCAGGACCGTGCCGATTGCCACCGAGTGGGATGTACAGGTAGTCGCGCAGCCACGTCGAAAGCGAGATGTGCCAGCGCCGCCAGAAGTCGATGATGTTGTGCGCCTTGTACGGCGAGTTGAAGTTCGGGGGAAAGCCAATCCCGAGCAGCGCCGCTGAACCGATCGCAATATCGGTGTAGCCCGAGAAGTCGCAATAAATCTGCACGGCGTAGGCGACGAGCGCCACGTAGCACTCGAGCGCCGAGTACTGGAGCGGGGCATCGAAGACACGGTCGACCAGATTGAGCGCGAGGTAATCGCCGATGGCGACCTTCTTGAACAGACCCAGCCCAATCAAGAGCAGCGCGCGGCTCGCCAGCGGCGCGTCGAAACGTGCTGGCGCGCTCAGCTGCGGCAGCAGGTCCCGCGGGCGGATGATGGGACCTGCGACCAGGTGCGGGAAGAACGCCACGAAAGTCAGGTATTCGACGTAGCTCTTGTGCGGCGGGATCTGCCGCCGATACACGTCGATCACGTAGCTCATCGACTCGAACGTGAAGAAGCTGATGCCGACCGGTAGCGTGAGCCGCAGCGCAATCTCGGGCGGATGAAAGCCGAAGGACTGCAGCAGCGCCGACATCTGCGCCACGCCGAAGTCGAAGTACTTGAACAGCCCGAGCACGCCCAGGTTCATCGCGATCGTGAGCGCGAGCCATTGCTTACGACGTCGGTCGGAAGGCGCTGCCGCGATCGCGTTACCGAGCAACCAGTCGACGCTCGACGAGGCAAAGATCAACAGCAGGAAACGCGGATCCCACTGAGCGTAGAAATAGTAGCTGGCGAGCAGCAGAAACCAGAGCCGTAGCCTCGTATAACGAACCAGCAGCCACGCCACGACGAACACGACGCCAAAAAAGACTGCGTAGGCGAGCGTGTTGAAAAGCACGGCCGGCGCAGCGTAGTGGGCGTGGACGATGCGCGAAAGGCCTTGTAAGCTCAGGGCATGCGCACGGCTTCGCTTTTGGGTGCTGTGGTGATCCCAGGGCGAATACGGCGGCTTCTTCATCGAGCGCACCGTCAACTTGAGCGGCACGGTCGGCATCCGCTGCTGCGGCCCGTGAAACGATGAGAGCGCTGCCAGCCGCCCGGCTCGGTCTTTGGGCTTACGCAGGGGCGGGCATGGCGCTCGGAGCGAGCGCGGCCGTGGCCGGCCCGCCGCCGCTACTGCCATTGCTGCTCGGGTTTGGCGGCTACGTGGTGCTTGGCACCGCCGGCGTGTTCTGGCCGGAGCGCGGCATGTACGGCAGCACGCTCTGGCATGGACCCAAAGCGCAGGAGATCGCGCTCACGTTCGACGACGGACCGAACCCCGCCACGACGCCGCGCGTGCTCGAGCTGCTCTCGGCTGCTTCAGTAAAGGCCACGTTCTTCGTGGTCGGCCGCAAGGCACTTCAGCACCCTCAGCTGGTGCGCGACATCGCGGCCGCCGGTCATGAGCTCGGGCTGCATGGCTTCGACCACGATCGCTTGTTTTCATTGCGGCCGCCCCGCCACGTGTTGCAGGACATTCGACGCACGCAGGCCGCGCTGGCAGCGGCGGGTGTTCCGGAGGCGAAACTATTCCGTCCCCCGATCGGTTTCGTCTCACACCTCACGGTGCGGGGTGCTCGGCGGGCTGGTGTCACGCTGGTCGGTTGTAGCGCACGCGCCTTCGACGGCTTCCGGGCTGCGTCAGCAGAGCGCGTCGCCACGCGCCTGACACGGGCCGTGCAGGGAGGCGCGGTGTTGGCGCTACACGACGCGGCCGAACGTGACGACTATGTACCGGCTTCCATTGCGGCTCTGCCTCGGGTGCTGACGGCGCTGCGCGAGCGAAACCTGCGGCCGGTCACGCTCTCGACCTGGGCGTGCTAAGTTGCGCGGCCATGTCGTGTCGAAGAGGGATCGCGCTCAGCAGTTTGGCTTTGCTCTTGCTCTGGCAGCCGCGTGCGGAAGCCGCGTTCCATGAGTGGGATATCGCGGAGGTGTATTCGAACGCCGATGGCAGCGTGCAATACATCGAGCTTTTCACCAGCATGAATGGGCAGCACGTCCTCGCCACCCACACGCTAACGGCAACCTGGACCGGCGGGAACACGAGTACGTTCACCTTCCCCACCAACTCCCCAACCGGTACGACCAACAAGCGCCTGCTCATCGCTACCCCGGGCTTTGCGAAGCTGCCCGGTGCGATCGCGCCCGACTTCACCTTGCCGTGCGGGCCCTTCTTCGATCCCGGGGCCACTTCCATCACGCTCAACTTCGCGGGCTTCGACAGCGTGACCTTCGCTGGCTCGGCCTTGCCGGTTAACGGTGACGATTCACTGAACGACACGGGAGCCGCAAGCCTGGTCTCGGCCGCCGCCACCCCGGAGAACTTCGCGGGCACCGACGGCACACTGAATCTCACGACCTGCCAGGTCGCCGGGACCTGCGAGCCGTGCGACGACGGCTTGTTCTGCAACGGCGCCGAGAGCTGCTCGGCCTTTGCGTGTGTCGCAACCGGCGCCTGCACCCAGATCTGCGACGAAGACCAAGACACCTGCGTCGAGTGCGACGATCCGGGGGACTGCAACGACAACAACGTCTGCACCGACGACGCCTGCGACACCGGCGTCTGTGAAAACACGCCCAATACTGCAGCCTGCAATGACGGCCTGTTCTGTACGCAAACCGACGCCTGCAGCGCCGGCATCTGCGTTGGTTCGGGCGATCCCTGCGCTGGTCAAAACTGTTCCGAAGGCGTCGACGCTTGCGTCGATTGCAATTCGCCCGCCGACTGCAACGACGCCAATCCATGTACCGATGACCTGTGCAATGGCGGCGAGTGCAGTCATCTCGCCAACACGGCCGACTGCGACGACGGCCTGTTCTGCACGATGAACGATCAGTGTAGCGCGGGCGCTTGCGCTGGTTCAGGCGATGCGTGCGCGGGTCGGATCTGCGACGAGGCCGGCGACGCGTGCCTGGACTGCGACGAAGACGGCGACTGCGACGACGGCGCCGAGTGCACGAGCGACGCCTGCGTGGACGGCGCGTGCGAGCACACCAACGTGACGCTGGGCACGCCCTGCCAGAGCGACGGTACCTTCTGCAATGGCCCCGAGCAGTGTGTCTCCGGCGCGTGCGACAGCCTGGGGGATCCGTGCGGTGCCGCCACCACTTGCGACGAGGCTTCGAACGCCTGCGCCGAACCAGACGAGCCCGAAGCGGGCGGCGCAGGACCGGGCAGTGCGGGAGCGGGCAGCGGCGCGGGAGCGGCCGGCGGCATGCAGCCGGAGCCCAGCGAGGGCGGTAGCGGGAACGCTGTGGTCGGGGGCCGTCCGAGCGAGACGCCGATGGACGACGACGCCGATACCGCCGAAGACGAAGGCTGCGGCTGCCGTGTCGCAGGGCACGAGACGTCGCGCGACGGCTGGCTCGCTCTCGTGGCGCTGTGCGGCCTGGCGCTCCGGCGCTCGCGGCGCCGATCGTAACCGTGACTTTGCTCTTCTCTAGGTCGTCGAAAGTTGTATCGAGGGCGGGACGGCCGCGTCACGCAGGGCCAAAGTCAGCGGCCGCGCTGACCAGACCGCCTTCAAGCTTGCCTGCCGGCCTAGCCAGCCTGGCCCCAGGGACCCGTCAAGCGACCCGATGCCGAGCACGGCTTGGTTGCACCAATAAACTGTGGAGCAAAACAAGGTGCAAACCCGTATTTCGACCTCAAGGAAAGCGCTGCCTGGAGACTCCGCGCCAACGTTCGTCTGACGCTTGGGCGGTTGGGCTTGGTGCAAGTGAGGTTCGACGCAACTGGGGGCACTTCCAGACCGAACAGGTGAGGTCGCAATGGTCCAAGTAGCCACTCCTGTCGTAGCGCAGACGCGATCGGGGAACATAGCTTGCCTTGCACGGTTCACTTGACTCATCGAACAATGGTCCATCTCTTGCATAACCCCGAAGCGCTCGGAAACCGCTCGAAAACCGACCTAGGACATGCCACGTTGCAGTTGACGCTTACCGCTCGTGGTCAACCAATGGGCCCGGACGTAGAGGGCGTTATAGACTTTCTGAATCTTGGCCGCGAACACATCGTGAAGGGGTTCGTATCCTTTACGACTGCAGTCGAGCGTGGCGCGTTTTGGTCGAGCGCTGGCGCAGCGCCTGCCAAGCCCGCCTTGAGTCGGGGGTCAGACGGTGGATGTGCCGTATTTCTGGGACTTACCGGGCCTGGTCCGGATTCTGGCCAGCGGCTGCCCTGGCCCTGGGAGGGATCGTCAGCGCCTCATGCTCGATTCCAGATCTCAATCCTTCCGACACTGCGGAGTACGAGCGGCGACCCACGACCGCGGCTGGCCGGAGCTCGCCCCTTGAGCCGGCGGAGCCGCTAGCGGCGGAGCTGCCCGAGCATCGGCCCGAGCGCGCGTTACTCGATCGAGACATCGATTGGCGAGCCAACTCAATCATGCAGGTACTTGGCGACATTGCGCGCACCGTCAAGTACACCGAATACAGTCACGGCCAGCGGGTGAACGTTCGAGAAGGGATCTATGTTTTCGACTGCTCCTCGATGGCGCACTGGGTTCTGAAGCGCGCCGCTCCAATAGCTGCAACGACGGCTGCGCGAGGGCTGGCGGGGCGTCCACTCGCAGCGGACTACCAGCGACGCATCGCGAGCATAGAGCCGGGAGAGGAGCGCGGCGGGTGGAAGCGGATCGGGCGCGTGGAGGATGCCGAGCCCGGCGACGTTGTCGCGTGGCTCAAGCCCAAGATCATCGAGTCTCCCAACACCGGTCACGTTGCGTTCATCGTTTTGCCGCCAACCCGCGTGACCGGTTACAGCGACGCCTACCTGGTGCGTGTGGTCGACGCGACGAGTTTGCTGCATGCCGACGATACCCGGACGCAAGGCTCTGGTTTCGGGCTCGGCACCATCCTACTCGTCACCGAGTCCGACGGAGCACCGCGTGCCTACGGCTGGGTCGGCATCGAATGGCGCGCCTTCGAAACCTCCATCGCAATCGGTCGTCCGACACGCTGAACGTCCTGCTGCCGAGCCCGCGCCTTTGCCGAGCTCCGCTACACTCTCCCCTAATCGAGGCCCGGCGCGCCCAGCACGAAGTTTTTGGCGTAGCCGCGCGTCCGGTTCTCGATGGCCACCGTGACGGTACCGTCGGCTCCGTAGCGGTAGCGCTCCACGATCTCTTCTTCCCAAAGCTCCGGGCGCCGTTCGGCGGCAGCCGACGCCAGATCAGTCACGCCGCGTAGCGCCGGATCATACGGGAAGTAGATATCGCCCCAGGGTGTCAGGTCGCCGCAAGGTTGCCCCGCCGCCGACAGCTCGCTGCACTCCAAGAAGCGCAGGTGACCGACGGCGTGCTGCGGCCTGTAGCTGCGCTCGATCACGAACGCGTCGCCGTCTGGCAACGCGCCCTTGCGCAGGATAGGATCGAAGATCTTGTCACGCCCGGCATCGCCCTCACGCCAAACACCGAAGTGCCGCGTCACCGCTTCACGCACGAACAGCGCCGCCTCCGGATCCGCGGCGATGGCGAGCCCTATGGCGGTCGCCGCATGCGGGTGGGGTGCCAGCTGCACCTTGCGCTTGTAGCGGTCGCGCAGTGCGCGCGTGACCGCCGGGAAGGCAGTGGCCCCACCGACCAGGTAAACGGCACCGAGCTCGCGCGGATTCTCCGGATCGATGCCGAAGCTCGTGAGGCTGGCGAAAACGCGCTCCAACATGGCGATAGTTCGCTCGACCAGCGGCTCGGTCTCGGTAGCAATCTCGCTCAGATCCAGCAGCGAATCCGGGGCGCCCGGCACCGCCGCGGAAAGCTCGATCAGCATGCGACGGCTGCTCGGGCCGAGTGCCTCCTTCGCGACGCGGCAGATCTCGAGCAGGCGCGTGCGCGTCAGCGAAGACAGGCCCTGTTCCTCGATGCCGGCGTGGCGCAGGGCAAGGCGTAGGATCGCCGCATCGAAATCATCGCCGCCGAGCTCCGAGATACCCTCGCTGGTGATGAGCTCGAAGCGCCGGTCTTGGAGCGAGACCGCGGAGGTGTCGAACGTACCGCCCCCCAAATCGTAAACCACGACGTAGCGCTTGGGGCTGCGCTTGCCGACCGCGCCCAGATTGCGATGCGCGAACTCGATGGCGGCGGCGGTCGGTTCGTTGACCATGCCCAGCACTCTGAAACCGGCGCGCCGAAATGCTTCGAGCGTCAAGTAACGTTGCCGCGTGCTGGCATTCGCCGGCACTGCCACCATTGCTTCCAGCGGCTCATCGGGCGCCACGTCGAGGTTGCTGCTTTCGTAGATGCGCTGCTTGAGCACCTCGAGGTAGCGCGTGGTCAGCTCCAGCGCGGACAGCGAGCCAATCGCGCTCAGGGGCTCGTCGGGCGAGACACGGCTCACCGCGCGCTTGATCGAGCGCAGCGCGCCGCCGGTCTCATTGGTCAGCTCCGCGTCCCAGCCCAGCGTGAGCTCGTCACCGCGGCGCGCCGCGATGCCCGGGATGTAATCGCAGAAGCCGGTTCCGCTCTCGAAGGCCGCAACCGGGTAACGCCCGTCCACCGCCGCGGCGACGACGGTGCGGGTGGTTCCGAAATCGATACCAAGCCGCATGTCCCGTTGGCAGTGTCGCGGCTTTTACCGAAATGGCCAAGAGCGGTGACGCTCGGAGCTCGCAACGTGCCGGAAACGCATCGCTTCAGGTGACTCGGGCCACCACGCCACACCGCCAGCCACTTACACGCGCAGGGCGGACCCAAGGCTCTCCGCCCCAACAGTGGTTTGCCCTCTTCCGGAGCCACGATCAGCCAGGGTCCTGCGCAGAAAGGTGGGTCACGCGGCCGTGAGCGTCAGCATGACGAGCGTCCACAGCGCCAGCGCCGTGACCGGCCAGAAGATGTCTTCGGCGCTCATGCTTTGGTCGCGACCGGAATGTCGAAGTGCATGACGTCTTCGCGCGTGCCCAGCTTGGTGTAGAGCGCGATAGCCGGGTCGTCGCCGTAGTCGGCCTGGACATAGACCACGTAGGCGCCGCGCTCGCTCGCGATCGCGCGCAGCTCGTCGATCAGCGCGGTGGCGATGCCCTGGCGGCGCTGCTGCTCGCTCACCGCCAGATCGTAGATGTAGATCTCGCTGCGCTCTTGCTCGAACTTGCGGAGCTCGTAGGCAGCGAGCGCGCCTACCACCGTGCCGGCGCTGATCGCGACCAGCGCGATGAAGCTCTCACCCGCCAGCAAGCGATCGAGGTACTGCGCGCTCGGGCGCTTTCGGTCGTATGCCTCGAGGTCGTCGAAGGCCTGGCTGAACAGCGTGAGCATGCCATGCATCAGCTCCCCATCCCCGGGCAGCACGCGCTGGACTCGGTAGGTCATGACCTGCCTTCTAGCGCAGCACGAGGTCGCCGACACTGCCCGTCAGCGCGATGATGCTGGCGGCCAGGAGCGCAGGTACGAAGCCGCGAACCGGCAGCCGGCAGCTGAGCTTGTCGGCGATGAGCAGCACGATGGCGCTGACCACCAGGCGAGTGACGAAGCTGAACACGAAGCCGAGCCCGAGCGTGGTCACGCCAGCACCACGAAGATCTGGCCGCAAGGCCATCGGCGCCAGCGAGCAGATCGGCGCCGTGACGGGCGTGGGCCTTTCGGGCGTGGCCAAGCGATTGGGGCGGTTAGCGTTTCTTTTCTTGGGCCGACGAGCGCGGGGCGCTAAAGTAGTGGTCATGGCGTCTCCGGCGAATCCTTCTCTGGACCTCGTGAGCCCGGCGGCCGTTCCCTACTTCAATTGGGATGCCCCGGTGACGAATGCAGAGGTGCGCTCGGCGCTCGGCAGCGGCTCCGAGGACGTGAAGCTCTTTTGGATTGCCCGCATCCTTCGCGAGGCGCGCTATCCGGACGTATGGCAGTACCTGTCCCTCACGAAGGACGTGCTGCCCCGCTGGGACGTGCTCAGGGCTCGGCTGGGTCGTCAGCGCCCTTTCTGGGAGTATCTCATCACAGGGTGGCGCCATGACGGGCTTGTCCCCGGGTAGGCTCGCCCCGCTGCAACGCGAGCTGCTCGCCGCTTTTTTCGAGCGTGAGAGAGCGTTCTCGCTGACTGGCGGCGCCGCGCTCGTGGAGTTCTATCTTCACCATCGAGATACCAAAGACCTCGACCTCTTCGCTCGACCCGGGGCGGACATCGAGCAGGCAGAGCTCGCGCTCGCCGATGCGGCACTAAGCTTGGGCGCGACGGTCACCAAGCTCCGTGACTTGAAGGAGTTCAAGCGCTTCCTGATCGGACGCGGCGGCGAGAGCACGCTCGTCGACTTCGTCGTGGATCGCGCGCCCCGCGTAGACGACGATCAGTTCTTCGGGCGCATTCGCGTGCACTCATTGCGCGAAATCGCGGCGAACAAGCTTTGCACGATCCTGAGTCGGGGCGAGCCGCGAGACTTGGTCGATCTCATGCTGATCCTGGCGACCGGCGTGGACCTGCCGACAGCGGTGAAAGACGCGGGCCAGAAGGACGGCGGCGCCGATCCGGCGACGCTCGCTTGGGTCTTGAGCGAGATTTCGGTTGGCCCGGACGCGGTGCTTCCTGCCACCATCGCGCCTAGCGAGCTCGAGCGGTTCCGCGCGGATCTCGAATCTCGCCTGCGACTCTTGGCCCTTCCTGAATAGACTCGGCCGCCGCTCGCGCGGATGTGCAGGTTCGGGTACGAGTTGCCGTTCACCCAGCCGACCAACCCTTGGAGTCGGATCCGGCACGCAGATGACACGGAGCAGGGGCGTCAACTCTCGAGACGCCGCCCGACCCTGCTCAGGCCGCGGCGCCGCTCAGGCGCGGGCTCCACACGGTCACGCGGTTGCGACCGCCGCGCTTGGAGGCGTACAGCGCCTCGTCGGTGGCCTTGAACAGTTGCTCCCAGGTCTGGCCGGCGCTGGGAAACGGCGCGACGCCCACCGAGCAAGTGACCTGCAAGCTGCCGAGCTCACTGTGGAACGTCACCGCCTCGAGCTCGGTACGGATGCGCTCGGCGAGCTGCTCGGCGCCGAGCTCGTCGGTCTCCTCGCACACGACCACGAACTCCTCGCCACCGAAGCGGCCGACCGCGTCGGTGTCGCGCTTGACCCGCTTCAGCACGTCGGCAAATCCCTTGATCACCAGGTCGCCAACGTCGTGGCCGTAAGTGTCGTTGACCTTCTTGAAGTGATCGATGTCGCACACCAGCAGGCTGAGCGGCTTCTGGAAGCGTTTCGCGCTCTTGAGCTTTTGCGCTCCGACCTCGACCATGGCGCGCTTGTTGTAGAGGCCGGTCAGGCCATCGAGCGTTGCCATTTCCTCGAGCCGCGCCAGCATGCGCGCGTTGGCGAGCGAGACCGCCACGTGGCTGGCCAGCACCTCGAGCGTCGGCCGAACCGCATCCCCGAACGTACCCTTGCGCTGCGAACCGAGCACCAGTGTGCCGAGCGCACGCTCGTGCACCAGCAGCGGCAACACCAGCAGCGACGGCATGTTTGGCGGGCTGAGCCGGCGCGTGAACACCACCTGTTTCGAGGGATCGTAGTCACCCCGATAAGGTAGGGCGTGACGATTGGCGACCACCATCGAGACCAGGCCGGAGTTGTGGCGGAAACGCTGACCGATCAGCGCGCTTGCCCCTTCGCCGCTGACCGCACAAATTTCGTGCTCGCCGCTGTTGCGATCGAACAGCGTGACGACTGCAAAGTCGAAGGCCGCAAACTCGCGCGCGCCGTTGACGCCCGCTTCGATGACCTGGGCTTCGGTGGTAGCGGCCGAAAGGGCGTTGGCGGCGCGGTACAGCTTGCCTTGCTCGACCTTGGATCGCTCCAGCTGCACGAACACGCGCTCGTTCTCGATCGCCCGCAGCACGAAGCGCGCCGCGCCTGCCAGCGTGGCTTGTTCCTCATCGGTGAAGGGCTCACGCGTCTCGCGATCCACGACCAGAATGCCGCGCGGCTGACCGTGGTCGAGCAGCGGCGTGGCGCACACGCCGCCGATGGCCGGCTTGCGCGAGTAGTACGGCACGTGCTGTCCGGCTTTGGGCCCGGCCAGCGCCAGCTGCTCGAGCTTGGACATGACGGCTCCGAAGATGCCGTCGCGCGCCGCAAACGGGCCGGGCGCAATGGCGTCTTCACTGCTCGAAAGCTCCTGAATGTGCAGGGTCTGAGCCAAGGCATCGGTGCCGAGCAGCAGCGCGGTGCGCAGGCCGAGCGTTCGCCGCAGCAGCGCCAGCGCGAACTCGACCGCCTGATGGATCTCGTCGACTCCGGAACGGAGCAGTCGCTCCTCGTCGTCGCGTGCCGCGGGTTGCGCTCGCTGCTGTGCTCCGGCGGGCGCGCCGATCAATCGATACGAGCGTGCCGCCTCCTTCAGCTTCTTCAGCTCGGTCTCGATGCGCTGCCGCGACACGCGGCGAATGCGCGCGATCTCGGCGCGGAACACCAGCATGTTCAGGAACGCGAACACCCCGAGCAGTGTCGCGTGCTCGAGCAGGTTGCCGCGCCCACCGAAGGCGATGAAGGTCACCGCGCACTCGAGCAGCACCGCGAACGCGACGGTTGAAGCGGTCGCGACTGGTCGGGCGAAGCTGGCGGTCAGCATGACCAGCGCGTAGAGCGCCGGGTAGGCCGCGCCTTCGAGGCCGCCGCGGGTCTGCAGCACCAACGCATAGGCCAGCACCACTAGGTGCGTGAACAGCTCCAGATCGAGCCGAGCCGTCTCCTCGACCACGGCCCGGCGGCGCCGTTGCCAAATACGGTACGAGAGCGACAGTACGAACAGCAGGCCGGCGCCGGCCAGTACCGGCCCATCGACCCCCTCGGCCTCGGCATAGACCAAAAGCCCGCCAAAGCCGATCGCCAGCGCGGTTCCGGCCGTCCTGGCGATGAGCTGCTGGGTGCCGAGCGCGAGCCGGACGAGCGGGTCCATCGAAGCTTTGCCCGTATCAGCTGACGCCAGGCTCGGCCCAGTTTCATGGTTTCCGGGTTAGGCTCGTGGCAGTGCGCGGTGGCCTCCGGCTTCAAATCCTGCTGCTTTTGGGCGGCCTGCTGCTCTTGGCGTTCATCCCTCTGTTCTTCGCGGTCGCCACCTATACCAGCATCACGCTGCAGCAAGTCAGGGTCGGCCATGCCCGAGCCCTGGGCCGCGCCATCGCGGCGCACGTCGCCGAAGCGCGAGCCAGTCGCAGCGAGCAAGAGTTGCTCGGGCTGCTGCGAGCCGAGGTCGGCACCGAGGGAGTCGAGGCGATTGGCGTCTACGACCAGGCCGGCAAGCGCTTGGCGGCCGCGGGTGAGCCGGCCGCGGTCGACCAGCTGCCCGCGCTGGGGGTCGAGAGCCGGGAGGCCTTGCGCGAGCTGGACGGTTCGAGCTCGATCCTTTCGGTGACCGTACCCAGCAGCTCGGGCGCCGTCTTGGCCGTGCTGCGCATCGACGACCAGTCGGCGCGCGCAGCACCGCTGCTTCGACTGGTGGGGCTCTACACGCTGGTGGTCGGGCTGATGCTGCTGGTGATCGCCTACTTCGCGTTGACGCGGCTGATCGTTCGACCGCTCGACGCGCTGGCGCGCGCCGCCGAGCGCGTGGCGGGCGGGACGCGTCGCTTGGCGGTACCGAAAACATCGGTGCGCGAGCTGTCCGACCTGGGCACGAGTCTGGGCATCATGACCGAACGCCTCCTTCAAGAAGAGGACAAGCTGCGCAGCAAGATCGACGAAGTCGAGCGCGCCACGGAGCGTCTGCGGGAAGCTCAGGACCGCCTGGTGCGTAGCGAGCGCCTGGCGTCGGTCGGGCGTTTGGCAGCAGGGTTGGCGCACGAGATCGGAAATCCAATTTCGGCCATCATGGGACTCCAGGATCTGGTGCTGGCGGGCGGCCTTTCTCCGGAGGAGGAGCGCGACTTCATGACGCGGATGCGGCGCGAAACCGAGCGCATCCACCGCATCTTGCGGGATCTGCTGCATTTCGCGCGACCCGCCGCCCAACCGCTGGCTGAAGAGCAGCAGGAGCCGGGCGACGTCGAGACCGCCGCACGCGACACAGCGGCGCTGGTAGCGCCCCAGCGCAGCTTGAAGGACGTGTCGTTGACGCTCGAAGTCAAATCAGGGCTGCCGGAGGTCGAGCTCGGTCACGAACAGTTGATGCAGGTCATCTTGAACCTGGTCATGAACGCCGCCGACGCGGTCGGGGCGGGGGGCAAAATACGGGTCGCGGCCGAGCGCAGCCCGACCGGAGTGCGGCTTGCGGTAGAAGACGACGGTCCCGGCGTGGATCCGAGCGTCATCTCGCAGTTATTCGAGCCATTCGTCACCACCAAGGAGGTGGGCAAGGGCACCGGCCTGGGCCTGGCGGTCTGTCGCGGTCTGGTAGAGGCAGCCGGCGGCAACATCGCGCTCGATCGCGAGTACCGCCGAGGCGCCCGCTTCGTCGTCGAGCTCCCGGCGCGCGGCGCGTAGCAATCGGAACGATTGCGACTTAATGAGACGCAACCCTAGTCTCGAGTTGGGCGAGCTCGAGCCTAGGTTGGCGTGCCGCGCACCTCAACCGGAATCAGGTCTTGTAGGCCGCCAGCGTCGCGTCTAAGCGCTGAGCCAGGCCGTTGAGGTTGGAGACTGCTGCTTCGAGCTGTCGTGCTCCTTCAGCCATGACCCTTCCACCCTCGACGACGTTGCTCATGGCGTCCGAGATTTGTTCGATCCCAGCCGCCTGTTGACTGGCCGCGCCAGCGATCTGGCGCGCCTTCGAGGCACTGTCCTCGAGCACGGCGGCTAGACGCGTAATCGCCGTATTCGCTGCGCCGACGGCCTCGCCACTGGCCTCGATACGGGTCAGAATCTCGCGGATTTGCTTGGCGGCCTTCTTGCTCTGCCCGGCCAGGCTACGCACCTCGCTCGCCACGACACCGAATCCGCGACCGTGCTCACCCGCTTTGGACGCTTCGATGCTGGCGTTGACGGCCAGCAAGTTGGACTGTTCGGCGAGCTCATTCACCGTCTCGACGATTTCGATGATACGCGCGATGAGCTCGAGCGCGCGTTGCGCCTCGGCAATCGACAGTGTCCCCTTCTGACCACCTTCCACGGCCTGCTCGGCCACGCCTACCACGTCGTGAGCGCGTTCGACGACGACGCGACTCGTTTGTCCGATTTCCTCGACCGTGGTTCCAACCTGTTGCACCGTCACCGCCTGCTGCGAAGCTGTCGTCATCGCTTGTTTGGCGGTTACGGCAATCTGCGCTGTACTCGTGCTCAGCTCCTTGGTCGCGCTCTGCACGCTACCAATCAGCTCCCGCAGATTGCGCGCCATGCGACCAAATGACGTCTCGAGTTTTAGCACTTCATCCTCTCCCCCGATCCACTTGTGCCAACCTTTGGCGACTCTGGCCTCACGCTCGGTAGGTGCTGCTCCGAGATCGCCGGCAGCGACGCGTTCGGCCAGGCTCGACAGATGGGCGATCGGACGTGTGGCGCGATTGATCCCGAAGTACGCAAGCACCACCATGAATACGGTCACCACGATCGTTAGCAGGATGGTGTTGCGTACCTTGGAGTCGACTTCCTGGGCGACGTACTCCTTGGGGATGCCCACGCGAAACTCACCCCACAACTGGTCATTCAACTTGATGGGTGCGGCGTACTCGTAGTATTCGACCCCATCCTCCCGCGCGCGCAGGCGCTCGATGGTCTCGTTGACCTGGCCACTCGGGAGATCTTCACCTCGGCGGGTCTTGTTCAGAGCGTTATTCGACGAGGTCGGCACGTAGCCGTCCTTGGTCATCGCATAGGCATACTTGATGGCGCTCGCCCGCAGGAATCCATCCTGCATCTCGCGCACGTTGCGATCAAAGTAGAAATCGTAGCTCGAGCGAAATTGAGGCGGGGTGCTGGCAGGAATTGGCGTGTAGTTCTTATCGAGCACCTCCTCGAGCTTGAAGACACCGTTGGCCACGGCCCGGTCGAGGACGTAGCGCACGGTCTGGGCGCCCAACTCGGCGTTTTGGGTGCCCACTTCCAAGAACTGACGATGCGTCGACTTGGCCCAATCAGCGCGTATCGTCAGCGCCAACAGCGCCTCGTAGATGCAGACAGCAATCAGCAGAAGGATCGTGAATTTACGTGCCATCGTACCTTTAGTCGCTTAGGACTTCGTTCTTTCAAGGAATCTTCTTCGGTTTGGTTTCCGACACGACAACTTTCACGTCGCCGAGCTTGGATTCGTCGAGCTCGAGCTTGAGCCGTTCGGCAGTGCTGCGATTGAGCATCGGCACGCCCTGCTCCCCTTGAATCACTGGGAGATTGCTGGCCGCGGTGCCATTCATCAAGCGAATGGCGTAGTCGGCAGCTTTTTCGCCCTGCTCGTCACCTGACTGGGCAGTTCCCAGCAGCGCTCCGTCTTGGATCGTAAAATCCTGGAAACCCATGGATGGTATGGTCAGGTGTTCCGCTGTCCACGCCATGACTTCCTTGGGATTCATGCTTTGAGTCTCGCCGGCACGCTTGAGCGTATGGTAGTTGAAAATACCGAGCGCATCGACCTTTCCATTGAGCTCTTTGACCGCCTTCTTCCAGTCGTCGAAAGTGCCGATGTTACGTGTCTCAACCAAGGTAACGTCGTAGTTGCCTTGTTTCAAGTGGTTCAACGTCCCGACGCTGGTCGGATCGTCGTCACTGATGAGAGCGAAGCTCTTGATGGTGCGGAACCGTGCCATCAGGGCTAAGCTCTGTTTGAGATTGGGTCGCTCGATGACGCCCGTCACGTTACGTGCAGGATAGCCATACCGCGTCGGATCGTGATTGACCCCACAGAACACCAATGGAGTCGGACCGTCAACGAGCATGCGACCGAAGAATTGCTGCGCGTTGTCGTCGGCGGCAATGATGGCGCCTGGCTGATACTCCGCAACTTTCTGCTGCGCCAGCTGCCCGGACTCCTTCTTCCACGCTTCATCGGTCTTGCGTTTGGTGTCCATGTAGAAGATCTCGAACGGAATCCCCGCCGCGTTCAGGCGTGCGGTTACCCCGCGGTTGATCGCCGCCACCCATGGATACTCGGGATGATAGCTCTGCACGAGCAGTACTTTCTTGGGGAGCGATACGGCAGCAGCCTTGGCTGCCGTGCTGCTCGCCGCCACGGCCTGCTGCTTCTTCTCACCCTCGCGACAACCCGCGGCAAGCAATGCCAAGACTCCGAAAGCATAGAGCATGCGGGAAGTGCCAACGGTACGGTCGATCATGATTGTCTCTCCTTCGTGTAGATGACGGTCCAAATCGTTTAAGGTATCCTCGTAGGCTCGACGGGCGAACGCGCGCCGTTCTGTAGGGATACGATTGCCTCGGCGATGGCCCCGGGTCGCAGCACGAGGGCGACCGCGTCTTGTCGAATTGCGCTGTTGGGCATGCTATCGACGGCGCAGGTTTCAGGCGACTGCGCAATCGTTAGAGCACCCGCCTCTCGGAGCGCGAAGAGGCCGTCGGCGCCATCGCTACCCATTCCGGTCAGCAGAATAGCGACAGCGCGCGCTCCGAGCTCTCGGGCAACGCTCGAGAAGAACAGGTCGATACTCGGACGCTGAAAGTTGATCGCGGCCTCGTCGCTGCAAACGAGTAAACGACCCTTGACCACCTGCAAGTGACGGTTGTCGTCGGCAACGAACACGGTCGACGGGGCGAGTGTTGCCCGATCGCATACGTAGACGACCTTGCGCTCGGTTTCGGCGGCGAGCCATTGGCTATAGCTCTCACCGAACCCCGTCGTCATGTGTTGGACGACTACGACGGGCAGTGGAAACTCCGCTGGCAACGCGCGCAAGAGATCACGAACGATGGGTGGGCCGCCCGTCGATGCACCGACTGCAATCAAGTCTCGCCTTCGTGGCTGCGAGTCGGCCCGCGGGAACCCGGCCGGGGTTCCCGCGCGAGCGCGCGCCGGGTGACGACGAACGACAGGCACGCGCGCCAGCGTGCGTACCAGACGCACGAGACGCTTCTGCTCACGCCGGTATTCGGGGTTAACCGGCGCAGGAGGCTTTCCACACACGTCGAGGGCGCCCGCCGCGACGGCCTTGAAGGCGAGCCCTGGATCGGTCGGATGAAAGGCAGTCACGATCAGGATCGGCGTCGGGCATTCCTCCATGATTGCGCGCGCGACGTCGATACCAGCGGTTCCCGTCAGATACAGGTCCATCGTCACGATATCGGGTCGCAGGCGTTGCACCAAGCGAAGCGCTTCCTCGCCAGACACCGCTTCACCCGCGACGACGACATATTTGTCGAGCGCTAGCGCGGCCCGAATCGCGGCGCGCGCCGTTGCTGAGTCGTCGACAATCAGCACGCGAACGGTTTCGTTCGAGCTCATACGTGCCTCGCGACGGCCTCGAGCAACTTCTGCTGCTGCATTGGACCTTTGATCACGTACTCATCGGCTCCGGCGGACAGTCCCCGCTCAATGTCCTGCGCCGTACTCTCGGTGGTGATTAGGACGACCGGCAGTTTGCGCAAGCGCTCGTCGCCGCGCACACGCCGTGTCAATTCTACACCGTCGAGATTGGGCATGCGAACGTCACTCACGAGGAGCGCGTAGTCCTCGTCGAGTAAGGCCTGCCAGGCCTTGGCCCCGTCGACTACCGCGGTCACCGCGTAGCCCGCAGCAACCAAGGCGTTCTTGGCGAGAGTCCGGGCTGTCAAGGAGTCGTCTGCTACCAGCACGCGGACCTTGGCAGCCGGCTCTGCGGCGCTAGTGCCGCGCACCAATTCACCTGCACTACGTAGCAAGTGACTCGCATCGAGGGCCACCGCGACGCCTGAATCAGGCAGCGCCACGACGCCAGCGACGCCAGCGACCGAGCGCAAGTTCCAGGGCAGTCGCTTGATCGCGTGTTCTTGGTCCGACAGTACCTCGTCGACCTCGAGCGCCAGAACGCGACCGCCGCGCCGCAAGACGACCGCTACCCCGTCGCGGCGAGCTCGTGTCGATGACTGCTGCTGGCGCAGCCCCAAACTGGCTGCGAGCGCGCGCAAGCGTAGCGGCTGACCCTCGACATCCAAAACCGATTCTCTACCGAGCTCTCTTACGCTTGCGCGCTCGAAGCGCAACGTGCGCTCAACCGCGTCGATGGGGAGGGCAAAGGTCCCGCTCGCGGCACGCACCGTGAGTGCATGAACGGACAGCACGTCGACCGGGAGCAATAGGCAGAAACTCGTTCCGCCGAGTCTTCCCGGGCTATGCAGGTCGAGTCGCCCGCCACAGTCTTCGACGGTTCGACGCACCACGTCGAGACCGAGCCCGCGACCACTGATCTGGCTTACCTTGGTGGCGGTCGTAAAGCCCGTTTCGAACATCAGCTCGAAGAGCTCCGTCTGCGACATCCGATCCAATTGCTCATGGGTGCGCATACCGCGGGCCAGCGCGGTATCTCGCAGGCGCTGTACGTCGATGCCACGCCCGTCGTCGTGGACGGAGAGCTCCACGAGATCCCCGTCGGGGCGCGCGTCCACGAGAACACGACCGCGCCGCGGCTTGCCCTTCCGCACACGTTCTTCGGCGTCTTCCAGGCCATGGTCCACGGCGTTGCGCAACAAATGTAGGACTGGCTCGGCGATGCGATCGAGCACCTGTTTGTCGAGCTCCACGTCGCCGCCGAGCATCTGGAGCTCCGCGTCCCGGTTGGTTACTTGGGCTGCATCGGCAATGCTACGCCGGAAGGTGGCGGCGAGCGCCGAGACAGGAATCATTCGCATGCGGCGAACCGCGTCCGAGAGCTCGGAGGTCAACCGCGACAGCCGGCGCATGGCGTCGCGATTGCGCCTGACCTGACCGTCGAGACGCGCCAAGTACTCGACCACTACCCCGCGCTGCAATAAGTCGAGCTCGTCGAGCTGCGACTGGAGCCACTGTTCGCCTTGCTCGAGCTCCGTATGGCGCTCTTGCGCTTCGGCCTGGATGGCCAGCAATTCCCCTGCAAAGCGCACGAGCTCGTCGAGGCGGTCGACAGCGACTCTTACCCCTTGCGGTCTTGCGACCACTGCCGGCCCCACGCCTCGAGGCTCGGCCTTCGCCTGGACAGCGACGCTTACCCCTTGCGGTCTTGCGACCACTGCCGGCCCCACGCCTCGAGGCTCGGCCTTCACCTCGACATCGGATCTGATCACGAAGAAGTCGGGGTCTTCATCCTTGGCGGGTCCTGGCTGCGCGAGTGCAGCATCCAACCTTACGCCGCCGCTGATAAGCGACGACAAGTGGGCGATGGTCGCGGCCGCGTCGACCGGAATGGAATCGACCAAGTTTGCCATGGCGCTGACGCTACGGGCCAACTCATCGCAGGCATTTTCACGCGAAGTACTGAGCCGCCCCTGACGCATCGCCAAGAGCACGTCCTCGAAAGCGTGAGTAATGCGTGCCATGTCGTCAAGGCCAACACTGGCGGACGCACCCTTGAGGTTGTGTGCGATCCGCATCGACTTGTCGATGACCTCGTCGAAGGCCGGTCCGCTCGAGAGACCTAGCCCAGCGACGTACTGACCGAGCGCGTCGAGCCCCTCGTGTGCCTCGTCGCGGAAAATCGCGAGCAATTGCTGTAAGGCGGGGTCTTGAACGGGTCCCATGCTCCAAGTCGATCTATTTCGAGACTAACCCAGTCGCTCCCTCAAACCGAATCCCGCGTGGCCCCGTGGTCGACCAGCATGTCGGGATGGCTCAGCAGCACGTCGATATCCAAGATGGAAGTCAAGTCCTTGGTCGTGGCGAGTAGCCCACGTGTACGATCCGTCGTGAGCGATTCCGCCAGGTCCTTGGCGTGGACGATGCGCACCTCTCCAATGGCCTCGACGAGTATTCCCATGGTCCCGACTGCGCAGCTCACCACCACCAGGTAGCGCGGGCTGATGTGCCCGGTCATTTTCAGCCATGCGTGCAGATCGAGGACCGAAACGATCCGCCCGCGAACCTGCGCGATTCCCGGGAGCCAGCTCGGGAGACCCGCCAGCGCCGCAATCGGTGTGAGCGGCACGATCTCGTCGAGGGCGGAAAGGCTGAGGCCAACCCGATGGTCCCCCAGCTCGAGGACGACCACGGTACCCACCAGCGCGCCTGACTGCTCGTCTTCGGACGACGAAGCCAGAAC
Source organism: Polyangiaceae bacterium (assembly GCA_035281385.1). Lineage (GTDB taxonomy): Bacteria > Myxococcota_A > Polyangia > Polyangiales > Polyangiaceae > PMG-095. The sequence goes on along the minus strand of DATEDZ010000001.1, from coordinate 4,589 downwards.
TTTCGCGCGTTTCCTCAGTATCTCGAGGTTTGCTTGCGAATTGGGTCCGGTCACTGAAGCTCCTCCAGCATCTCCTCTACGGCCTGCCGCAGCTCACCGATAGTGGTCGTCTCGTCACCGAGGACTTGACTCGAGTCCCCACCAGAAAGCTGAGCCTTCAGTTGGCGAGCCTGCTGCAGCGCTCGCGCGTACCAAGCGGCGGCGCTCAAGGCGACGCAGTACCAGTATCGAACGAGGTGATCGTCCGGGGTAAGGTACAGGGCCGAGCGCAACGCAGTGATTGCCCCCAAAGCATCCCCCTGTTCGAGCTTTACTTGCACGGACAGCAGAAATTCCTGCGATGGCGCCCGCGTCGCTGGCTCCGAACGCAAGGCTCGCTGCGGCTTTGGCGGCTGCGAATCGGCCCGCTGTGTGGCAATTTTTCCAGGTCGAAGCGCGTGGCTCTGCTTGGTGAGTCTGTCGCTCGCCCGTCGTACCGGCACCTTGGTTTCGGTCAGCGGTGGCAGCTGCTGCCCGTCGTCATAGGGATGCGCCGGCCGCATCATTCCTGGTGCGATCGAGCTTCTGGCGTGAAACCAGCGTGGCGCAGGCAGCGGATCGGTAGCGGCTTGGATGAGCAACCCGGAAGGCGAAAGCACGCGGTGAAACGCGCAGTGAATGTCCCTCAGCGCTTCGCGGCTGAGGTAGATGGCAACATTGCGAAACAGGACGACATCCAGTGATTGGGGCGCCAGTCGTGATGCGTGGTCCTGAATCGACGTGTGTTGGAAATCGACCCAGCCTTGGAGGGCGGGGCGAAGCTGATATTCACCGGTCGGTAACTTTTCGAAGTGCCGGAGCAGCCGTGGGGGAGCGCTGCGCAGCGACCAACGGGTGAAGCGGCCGGATTTTGCGGTCTTGATCGAAGCGCCATCGATGTCGGTTCCCAGGATCTGCACGCGCGGCATCACGCCAAGCCCGTGCGCCTCGAAAACCTTCATCGCAATCGTGTAGGGTTCCTCGCCGCGAGCGCAACCGGCAGACCAGATTCGCACGATCTTGCCCTCGGCAATTCGTGGAAGAATGAATTTCATGACCGCGTCAACCTGGTTCGGATGACGATCGAAATACGACTCGCTCAGCGTCAGATGTCCGGCTAGCTCGTGGAGCAACTCCGGGGACCGCGCTATGTGGCCCGCCAGCTCGGAGACTGGCTCTGCTCGATGCTCGTAGACACGAGATAGTGCTTGGCCCACGTCGTCACGACTGATCGTGGCGAGCCCGAACTTGTCGTGAATGATTTGTCGAAGGTGCTCGAGCGGGTCCAAGCGTTACTCAGTGGTGGGTTCGACCGACGACATGAGTCGCTCGACCGAAAGTATCGACACCAGACCCTCGTCATCGGGAACCAGCCCGATGACGAAGTTGGCCATGACGCCGCGATGGGAGGGAGACTGGACGGACCCCCCAGCAACCGAGCGCATGCCCAGGGTGTCCTGAACCAAGACGCCGGTTCGACGCCCTTCGACATTCGCGATGACGTACGAGTCGCTGGACGCGATCTCGGCTCGAGACCGCCCGACGCGAGCCTCGATACTCACGATCGGCAGCAGTGTTCCACGAAGGTTCAGCAGGCCGAGGACCCAGGGAGGAGCGTCCGCAATGGGCAATAGCTCGGCGGCCTGGACCACCCGCTCGACTTCGGTCTCGACGAATCCGACGAGCTCGGTGTCGACGCGACATAGTAGGAGGTCAAAAGGCCCGGCGGCCAAGAGTGGCGCGCCATCCATGGTCTCGAGCTCTCGTTCGAGATGCCGGAGCTCACGCTCGAGTGCTCCCATGCGGGCAAGCAGCTCCGCGCGGCGCTCCACGTCAATCATGGGCTACTTTCTTTGGCGACCCTGAAAAGCAGTGTCGTAATCATCTGCTTGAGGACATCCGGGTCGATCGGCTTCGGCAGGATCCCATCGACGCCAAGGGTTTCGACCTCACGCCGCCTGGCGGTCGTCCATTTGGAGGAGATGAGGATAACACGAGTGTGCTGCAAGCCCGGAGCGCTACGAACCATGCGGCACAGCTCGATCCCGGAGAGCCCTGGCATTTCCACATCGGAGATGATGATTGACGGCTGCGTCTTCATGGCACAACGCATGGCGCTAACACCATCTGGAGCTTCGAGCAGTTCAAGGTTACACCCGGCCAGATGCACTCTCAAAACGAACAGCATCGTTCGAGAGTCGTCGACGAACAGAACCTTGGGGATAGGTGGCGCAGCAGGCATTACTGGACTCGCATTCGCCGTTCGCGCACAACGTGCGCCCATTCATGTGACTCCGGAGTGGACGGGGTTTCTAGTGGAAAGGGAGTAAGAGCCCCCGGAACGTCGAGGACAGGCGCGCGTCGCCGAGGATCGCGCATACTTCCATACGGAAGTAGCACCCACAGTCTTTACGGCCGGTTATAAGATTCATCCCGGCGCCAGCTGCACTCAGGTGTGGTCAGTCCGAACCGCCACGTATCTGCTAGACTTACATGAGCGCACAGCCACGGCATTGCGCCCGCTGTCACTGGAATTCCTAACGCATCGGCGCCAAGATCAAGGCACCGAGCGGAGGCAAATCGAGCTTGATTGAGTTTTGACGGCCGTGGGCGGCGACCGGATCCGACTCGACGACGGTGAGTGTCTCGTACTCGCTGCCGCCGAAACGCAGATCATCGCTCGAGAGCTTCTCCACGTAGCGGCCAGCCGCCGGCACGCCGACGCGATACTCACCGCGCGGCACCGGCGTGAAGTTCAGCACGACGACCACATGGTCCGGACCGTCCTTGCGCAAGAAGGCCAGCACCGTATTTTCTCGATCCGAGCAGTCGATCCACTCGAAGCCTTCGCCGGTCGGATCCGAGCGCCACAGCGCGGGCGTCGCCTTGTAGACCTTGGACAGCTCACTGATGAAGTCTTGCAAGGCACGGCGCTGCGGATGCTCGGCGATGTGCCAGTCCAGGCTGGCGTCGTGGTTCCACTCGTTGTGCTGACCGAACTCGGTGCCCATGAACATCAGCTGCTTGCCGGGCCGAGTGAACTGATACGCGATGAGCAGGCGCAGGTTGGCGAGCTTCTGCCAGAAATCGCCCGGCATCTTGTCGATGACCGAACCCTTGCCGTGCACGACCTCGTCGTGAGAAATCGAGTTGATGAACTTCTCGGTGTACTCGTAGAGCATCGAGAAAGTCAGCTGATCCACGTGGAATTTGCGGTGCACCGGCTCTTTCTGGAAGAAGCCGAGCGTGTCGTGCATCCAGCCCATGTTCCACTTGAAGTTGAAACCGAGGCCGCCTTCCTCCGGCGAGCGCGTGATCCCGCCCCAGGCCGTGGACTCTTCTGCGATCGTGAACGCGCCGGGCACCTCTTGCCGGATGATCGCGTTACACATGCGAAGGAAGTCGATGGCGTCGATGTTCTCGCGACCGCCATACGGGTTGGGCATCCATTCGCCCTCCTTGCGGCTGTAGTCGAGGTACAGCATCGACGCGACCGCATCGACCCTTAGCCCATCGACGTGAAACTCCTGCAGCCAATATAGCGCGTTGGCGACCAGGAAGTTTCGCACTTCGAGGCGCCCGAAATTGAAGATCAGCGTACCCCAGTCCGGGTGCTCGCCGCGGCGGGAGTCCTCGTGCTCGTAGAGCGCGCTGCCGTCGAAACGGCGCAGCGAAAAGTCGTCCTTCGGAAAGTGCGCCGGCACCCAATCCAGGATCACGCCGATGCCGTGCTGGTGGCAGTAGTCCACGAAGAAGCGGAAGTCGTCCGGCGTGCCGTAACGAACGGTCGGAGCGAAGTAGCCGGTCACCTGGTAGCCCCACGAGGGGTAGAAGGCATGCTCGGCGATCGGCATCAGCTCGACGTGCGTGAAACCGAGCTTGAGCACGTGCTCCACCAGCAGCGGCGCGATCTCCCGGTAGGTCAGCCAGCGGTTGCCGTGCTCGGGCACGCGCATCCACGAGCCCAAATGCACCTCGTAAATGCTGACCGGCTCACGCTGAATGTCTTTGTCGGCGCGCGCCTTCAGCCAGGCTTCGTCCTTCCAAGCGTGGCTCGAGACGCTGACCCGCGACGCCGTCGCCGGGGGATGCTCCATCTCGCGCGCTAATGGGTCGGTCTTGAGGCGCAGTGAGCCGTCCTTGGTCTTGATCTCGAACTTGTAGAGCATGCCGGCGCCGACACCGGGCACGAAGATCTCCCAGATGCCCGAGCCGCCCATGGCGCGCATCGGCACGAGCCGCCCGTCCCAGCGGTTGAAGTCGCCGACGATGCTGACACGCGCTGCATTGGGGGCCCAAAGGGCGAACGCAACACCCGCAGTGCCATTCATGGTCTTGGGCTGCGCTCCCAGCGCCTCCCACAAACGACGGTGGTTACCCTCGCCTATCAGATGCAAATCCACGTCACCGAGCGAGGGCAAGAAACGGTACGGATCCTCGCGTTCCCAGGTCTGGCCATCCGCGAAGCGAAAGCGCAGCTTGTAGTCGAGCGGCAGCCGGTGTCCCGCCAGGAACACCGCGAACACGCCGCCGGCGAGGAGCGCCATCGGCCACGACGCGCCGCCCATGAC